>NZ_CAWPRX010000118.1:0-73395 GCF_963890365.1 Tychonema sp. LEGE 07196
GGATAAACGTTTTTTTAATTTATTTAATCTGACAGAAGAACAGGCGATCGCCATTTTGGAAACGCCGGCCCAAAAACTAGATGACCCTTACGATCGCTACATTGCAGCTTCTCATTTAGTAAATTTTTCCACAGAAAAGTCGATCGCCGCCCTGATTGTAGCCGTGGAAAATACCGACGATGGGCTTGACAATCGCTCAGTTCGCCGCAAAGCAGCAGAAACCTTGGGGCGCTTGCAGGCAAAATCTGCACTCACATCTCTCCATGCTTGCTTGGGCGATGATGACTGTTACGTGGTAGAAAATGCAGTTTGGGCGATCGGCGAAATCGGCACAGAAAATCCCGATATCTTAGAAGATATTGCCAAATTGCTCGACAAACCAACTCAAAGCTATCGGGTAATCATCCACGCTTTGGCAAAATTAAATTACACAGCAGCAATCTCGCGCCTCAACCAATTTGTAGAGGATAAAGATGGGATGATTCAAGGTGCGGCAATCACCACAATCTGCCGCTTTTCGGGAGATTACTCGCAAATGTCGCGCGTGGTAGAGTTGCTGCAAAGCAGCAATGTTAACGATCGCCGCAGCAGCATTCAAGATTTAATAGACGCCAAATATTACAAAGCAATTCCTGAGATTTCCCGCTGTCCCGTGTCTTTGGTGTTTCGCCTGCGGGCTGTGCGGATGCTGGCGAGTGCGGGGATTCCTGCTGGAGAGATTGCTTTTACCGAAATTGAACCGATTCTCGATCGCATAATTGGCGATCGGCCCGACGACCTCGATTTAGTACACGAATACGACCAACTACCAAGCCTCGAATTTGCAATTAATGAACTCTACGAAACCGATTTCGGGCGCTGTTATCTGGCAACCAAAACCATCCTAGAATCCTACAGAAATGAAGCACCGGATGCCTTACTCGCAACTTATGCAAAATCAGCATACAACGATTACGGAGCGCACTATCACGTCATGAAACTGCTGGGTTGGCTCAAGTACGCCCCAGCCTTCGATTTACTCGTAGAAGCGCTGCACAATCGAGAACCGCAGTTTCAAAAATCCCGCGCCGCCGCAGCCTTCGCCCTCGGCGAAATCGGCGACAAACGCGCTATTGCTGAACTAAAAGTTGGTCTGGAAACTAGAATTTGGGATTTGAAATATGCTAGTTTGATGGCCTTGGAAAAATTAGGAGACAAAAGCGGCTGCGAGATTTTGGCCGCCGATGAGGATTTGCTGCTGCGGGAAAAAGCAGCGAGTTTAATGTCTAGAGTATAATAATTTAAGGTTGTTGACTGTTGACTGTTGACTGTTGACTGTTGACTGTTAACTGTTAACTGTTGACTGCCAACTAACAACTGCTTTCGGGCCAACTAACAACTGCTTTCCTGCCAACTGACTACTGACTAAAATGCCGAAAGAAGAACTTTTCCAACAGCTAAAGCATCCAAATCCGCACCTGCGGAAACGCGCAATAAGCGAAATAGCTGAAACTCGCGACGAAACGACTATTCGGCAACTGATGGGAATTTTGGATGACGAAGATGTTGTTTATCGCCGATCGGCAGTGCAAGTTTTGGGGATAATCGGTAACGATGCTGTGCCCTTGCTGGTAGATTCTCTGCTCAATAGCAAGAATGCCACGGTTCAGGCGAGTTGTGCAAAGGCATTAACGGCGATCGCTGTCAACTATCCCGATATAACTTTTCCAGAATTAGGATTGCAAGGGCTGCAAAAAGCACTAAGCGATCCGAATCCGGTGGTTTATATCTCCTCGGTAATGGCGCTGGGACAAATTGGTACAGCGGCGTTGGATATCTTGATTGAGACGATCGAGAATACTGACAATATTGCCTTAGCTGTGGCGATAACTGGTTCCTTGGCGACAATCGGAGGTACAAAAGCCCAGGAGGTTTTGGAGGCGGCGGCGGCCAATCCTGACGCCGATCCTTATATTCGTGAGTCTGCTGAAAGTGCTTTGTCTCGAATGAATCAGGTGACTAAGTGGAATTCCGGCGGTTAGTTGGATTGAATGGGCGATCGACCATTTAGATCAAATCCAGTTAGATCGAAATAATACCGCAGTGCTGTCTCCAGCGGACAGAACTGCACCCTCAGAAAATTATGATTCCGATGCAAACGGAAAGAATATTAGAGCCCGTCCGATCGATTACCATAACAAAACGGTTAATTCGATCGCGCGTGCGGACTTGCATACGCTTGCTTAGTTGCGCCCCAAGTTCCCACTAAGAAATGTAAAATGGTAGAAGATGTTAGCGTGAACTAACATTTTCAATTTATCCAAAGGTAAAAAAATGGCTAATATAAATTTGCGCCGCCCCGAAAATATCAGCGGTAACTTTTATGTAGACAGTACCTGCATAAACTGCGATACTTGTCGCTGGATGGCACCGGAAGTATTTACTGAAGCCGAAGAAAAGTCGGCGGTTTACCAGCAACCGACAAACGAAACTGAAGAAATGCGAAGTCTCGCGGCTCTTTTGTCTTGTCCCACCAGTTCGATCGGCACTGTTGAAAAGCCGAAAAATATCAAAGAAGTTCAGCAAAATTTGCCCGCGTTAGTAGCAGAAAATGTTTACCATTGCGGCTACCATTCCGAGAAATCCTTCGGCGCGGCTAGCTATTTAATTGTCCGCCCCGAAGGAAACATTTTAGTTGATTCTCCCCGTTTTGCGCCGCCGCTAGTCAAAAATATCGAAGCAATGGGCGGCATTCGCTATCTGTACTTGACTCACCGCGACGATGTAGCAGACCATCAAAAATTCCACGATCATTTTGGGTGCGATCGCATTCTTCATACTGATGAAATTAACGCGGATACTCGCAGTGTAGAAATTCAATTGTCAGGCAGCGAACCGTATCAATTAGCCGATGATTTGTTGATTCTACCTGCTCCCGGCCACACGAAAGCTCACACAGTTTTGCTTTACAATAATAAGTTTTTGTTTAGCGGCGATCATCTGGCTTGGTCGGAAAATTTGCAGCAGCTAATTGCCTTTCCCCACGTCTGTTGGTATTCTTGGCCGGAACAAATCAAATCTATGCAGAATTTGGCTGATTACTCGTTTGAGTGGGTGTTGCCGGGACACGGCCGCCGATATAATGCCGATCGAGAAACGATGAGCAATCAAATGCAAAAGTGTATTGCTTGGATGGTCGATGCTTAATCTGATATACTGAATACAGCCTTTCGAGATCTCCTATGAGGTACTATCCGGGATAGGCCAAACCGGGCATACCTCACCACGCGATCGAACCGCTATATAAGTTTTTACCATCACTAACTTGAATGTTGGAACTACTTGGAAGAATCACAATTAATCCCAGACAGTGTAGCGGTCGTCCCTGTATTCGCGGCATGAGAATTCGGGTATCAGATGTACTAGACTTATTTGCGGCTGGTTTGAGTGCGGAACAAATTCTCGAAGAAATGCCCGATCTGGAAATAGACGACCTCAAAGCATCTCTTTTGTACGCCTCACGTAAACTTAATCATCCAGTATTGGTTGCATGACGATCTGGGTAGATGCACATCTGTCACCAGCGATCGCAACCTGGATGACTAATACACTGGGAATAGCAGCGGTAGCCTTGCGCGACATTGGACTGAGAGATGCTGAAGATCCTGAGATTTTCGAGGCAGCCAAAGCGCAGGGAGTTATTTTGATGACTAAAGACAGTGATTTTGTTGATTTAGTCGATCGTCTTGATTCCCCCCCACAAATTATTTGGTTGACGTGTGGCAATAAGTAATTGGACAGAATTAATTACACACTGATTTTTTGCTGATTCTTTACTAGACAAGGCTTGCAGCCCAGAGTTTTGTGTAATTAATTGTGTCTTACTACATACATCAAACGATCGGTTGCGAGAGATTCTCAGTGCAACGTTGTTAGATGCGCTGGAACTTTTGAGAACAGGTGAAAGGTTGGTGGAGATTAGCGGGGATTAGTCGCCACAGTAAAAATTCCAATGCTAGGGGATTTGACAACTGATATCAAATCCGGTAGCGTCGGAATGATTCAGATATATATTCTCGGACTCTGTGTACTCTGTGTACTAATAAGGTTAAATCACCTGACGATGCAAGCAGAAACGATATGACTAAGCCTTTTCCTTGGGAATGGCAACCAAAGTGATAGAATTAGCGGGATAAGTTGCCTTGAATCCAGTACCGCTGACAGCCAAATCATCCTGACGGACGATCGCCTGCAAATTTGCCTCGCTGTAAGTGTAAACTTGAGCTTTACCCGCCGATTTAAATCCTTTCAAACTCAAGTTGCTAGTCAATTTTTTACTGGTTTTGTTAATGATTACTAGCGTCAAAGCACCGTCGTTAGTGCGTTGCGATCCGTAGATTGACAAAAGTTCCTGGTCTGTGCTGTGCGATCGCACCCAAGTATCGCCGTCGTACTTGCTGCCCTTCCCGTCATAATTCAGGTACGTGCGGAAGGCATAGGAACCCGGTTCAGAAGACTTTGGAGGCCCCCACAGCGTCGCTAAATCGAGTTGTTCTCGCCCAAAAATCCCCAAGATGTCGGCTTGAGTTAACGCCCCGTTCATCGACTCTAAACCGCCCCAATTGTATTCAGTAATTGCGATTTTTGTACCTGGATAATCCTGCTTTATCCATTCTATAAACCGGGGAATAATTGTTAGCGGCGGATTCGATTTACCAATCCAACTTTCATCAGTATAAGTGCTGTCCCACAGAGAACGAGTCGATCGCAACCGGGCTGCTTGCGTCTTAGCATCGCCGGCGGGACAATTCGCCAAACAGAGGTCATCGACGACAGGATAGCAGTGTTCGTCAAAATAGTCGAGGATGCGAACACCTTTTTGCTGTTCGCAGGCGCGCATTTGCTGCAAGTACCACCGCCCAAACCAGACACCGCCGTGTTTTTCGCGATCGTCCTTTACTCCCGAATCCACATAAACAGGCCAGCCGAAATCCGACGGGCCGAGTACCTTAGCGGTGGGATCTGTGGCTTTTACCATTGAGGCATATTGGTAAGTGCGATCGCGCAATTCGTCATAACTTGTCGCTTCTGGATGAACATCGCGGTGAGTGTTTCCCCAGCCGCTTGGTTCGTTATCCATTTGATAAATTTGCACGCCGCCCGATTCAGCAGTACCGTGGGTTTTAACTAAGTGTTGAACCCAAGCTTTCTGGAAAGCTGCATCGCTAATAATACTAACATCAAGGCGATTATTATCAGTTATTAAACTGCCGTCTGGACGCTTTCCGTTGCCGCACTTATCCTCTTCTGGAAAAATGTAAGGATTGGTTTTTTCTTGCGCGCCGTATTTGGCTACTGGAAAGCCGCAATTCCAGATGCTCAATTTATTTACATAGCCCATCATCGGGATAGTAACGATGCTTTTGCTGCCGTTTTTGCGGTTGGTTTTGACAATTTTGTCGATCGAATCGCCGGGAATCGGGTTTTTGTTGTCGCCGCCGCCCACGAAGAAGAAATCATCGCCGCTGTTGGAAGAATCGACTAACCAGTTGTAGCGGCTGGTGTGATTTGCGCCCCAGCGTTCGACTGGAATTCGCAACTCTTTGGCGATGGCCGGATCTAGGGCATAATCGTTCATACCGTAGATGTCGGGACTGATGGAATGGCGATCGGCTGTAACGTCTACAGATAAGGTGAGATTGGCTGTTTGGGCGATCGGGCTTTTGAAGTAAACTGCGGTGGCGATCGTTGCCAAAGCAGCCAAAACGCCTAATAGTAGTAGGATAATCCAACCTAGTTTGTTGGAGGGCGATCGCAACCAAAATCGTTTATTCATTTTGATACTGCTTTCAAACTGGTTGTGCAAGCAAAAAATGTTAATTAAATTATATTAATCTCTTATTCACATTGTAGCAAATGTTGAAATCCTAATCATGTCCGTTCTATTGACTGCAATAAGTAAAGTTCGTAGTGCGGACTTGTATCCTCCGCCCAAGAACAAACTTTCGGGCGCACTACGAACCCTTTTCGTTATAGTAATTGACCGGACATGATATTAGAACTCACTACCCAAGCTTTCCAGCACAATCTCCACAAGTCTATAAACATGGGTTCGGGAGCATCCCGCTTTTTAACTAAGCATAACTACCCATTTTAATCTCATTATTTAAATAAGCACATCTGAGTCTTAAAATTTGATGCACGTTTTTTTCTTTCCACTGTGCACCTACAATCTTAATTCTTGCTACAATCTGTTTAATTAAAGATTCTACAGATTCCGAACCAATATCAATACCCTGATGCAAGATAATTCTGGTAATTTGGGATTCTTGACTGATGTTTTAGGAGATAATTCTGGAAATTTTGACTTTCTTTACTTCTCACTCCTACAAATTCGCCTATAGCTTCTACTGTTGACCCTTGCCACAGTTGGCTCTCGACACTTCGGATTCGTTTGAGTGACCCCCCTACTTTATGTAAATTTTCTTTCAAATGATACCAATCTAATACTTTTCTTCTTTGTTCATTAGTCCCAATTTGATTAAACAGATTCCACACCCCATCGTGACCATATCCCAAACAGGTTATCGGTTCATTTGAAAGTTGGCTATTTACCCACTCCACTAAATCTGGATTATTTTGGAAGAAGGCGGCTGCTACTTGATTATGGATCTTAACTGCCTTATAATTCCGACCTACTCTTTCTTTTCCTCATGGAGTTCTTAGCCTGACATTTCCTCCGTCTATACGAACATGCTTCTACTTGCTCACCGTTCAACGGTGAAGAGAATTTATAACGATCTAATAGCCGATGTTGTGTACTGTGCGGTACATAAATTCCTGTCAACATTTTTAAGTTTTTTTCAGCATTGGCAAATGATTCATTTCCCACTAATAATAATAAACAACATTTTTCTCAGTGAGGACTCAAACGACTTCCCTTCTTTACTCCCAGCTTTTGGGCTTGCTTACTTGAGAGCTTTATTTCTACGCGCACAACTTTTTATGTTTTTTTGCTCCCCTCACCCTTGGACGCTGCTGAGTTCAAAAAAAACTGCCCCTTTCTGGTGCTACTGTCTCAACTAAATACTCTCGGACAGTCAGTTCGATAGATTCAAAGCTTTTGAGATTATCTGGCGAGGTATTCTTATAAAAGACCTCTGCTATTGCTTGGAGATTTATTTTGATCTTCTGCTGTTCTTCTGGGGTCATATGCACTTAGGTTGTGGTAATTTATCTGCTTTCTATTATGCCATCAACTTGGCAAGGCAATTATCTCAGTATTTATACTCATTGCAAAACTGGGATGCTCCCGATGTTGTTTCCATTAATTGTGCCACTATTGATGCAGCCTCAATGGTCTTTAAATCGCAAGATTACTTGTTTTGTGGCTTATTTGGGCGCAATTATTATCATTACTACACCTTGGAATTACCACAATTATCGAACTCACAAGACTTCCTTGCCACAGCGTTTCTACGGCGCTGCTGTGGCAAGGAAGTCCCGAGTTTTATCATTTAGCCTAAGAACAACTGCGAAAACGCAATATTGTTCAGATTTGGCGGGAAGAACTCAATCCGGCTCGGAATGGAGGACACAATGCTTTTACGATTGAGGGCGATCGCTACTTTACCAAACGGGCGATCGCTTCAATACTTCGCGAGCCTGCTGTCTATCTCTGGTATTGTTTGCAAAAGGCAGTTTTTTTCTGGTTTGGAAACCCTATAAGTGACTGGCCTTATCACACTTTGTTTAAGATTAAGGCAATGCGGACATTGTTTTCGCCACAACGGATTGTCGGCATTTTAGCGTCGCGAAATTTGCCTGTATTGGCTATTTTGGGCATGATAGTTTTGCGGCATCGCTGGAGGGAGTTTTTGCCACTGTTGGCAGTCTGTGGGTATTTTACTTTGATCCATGTCCTCACTTTTGCAGAAGTTCGCCACAGCGAGCCGCTGCACCCGATTTTGGCGGTCGTAATTGCTACGGCCGCTGGGGAACTTCAGCGTCGTTTGAAGTCATCAGTCATCAGTCATCAGTCATTAGTCATTAGTCATGTTTTGCTGTCCCCCCTCGCTTTGGGTCAAACGTCCAACGTCCAACGTCAGCATTCAAGTGTTATTAAAAACCATAATTATAAGTTTAGTTATAGGCATTTTAATCGCCCCGATCCTTGAGTTGTCCAGCCCGATCGCAATTTTTGCTCAAAACGCCGTCGCAATTAAAATATCCGGTACTGCTGCGGGGTGCGATCGCTACATCGGTGCAGTAGACGCTAATTTAAAATAAAAATTTATAATAATTGAGAATTCCTAGCAATTATTAATATTTGCTATAATAACAGAGTCATAGCAATTATTTGTTTTATAGCAGTTCTAGCCAAAAATGAGGGATTGACCGATCGCTCCCTCAATCCCTCAATCCCTCAATCCCTCAATCCCTCAATTTCCCCATGCCCTAATTCCCTAATCTAAAATCTATAGCAGTCCGAGCCCAAAATGAGGTATTGATCGATCGAGTTCTCAATCCCCCAATCTAAAATCTCAAACTTGTACAGCGAAGCCGAAGTATCTAAAATCTCAACTCCTCACCTTTTTGAGAAAGGCTATATATTCAAAGCTCCCCCTTTCCCGTTCTCTCCCTCTGGCTTCTCCCACCGCCTAATTGCACAGTTTATATACCTACTAATTGGCAATCTTGTAACAAGCCTGCGGCCGCTGGTAAATTGGTAGTGTATAAGTATCTTGCCTCAAACAGAATCTGAGCGAGAATTCCGTTGAGGGCGAGAAAGTAGGGTGCAGTCAGGACAATCGCAGAAATTCTTGCTCGTCAACCCGCAGTAGTTAGGCTGGGCGAGGAATTGCCGGCCAGTTAAAAGTCCGCCCTGTGGCAGATAGCATTGGTTCTGACTTGTCATTACCCGCCAATTGTCAGGATTTGGCACAGAATTAATTTTAAATGCCAAGATGCTGGAAGTAGGGGTGAATTTTATGGTACAGAAAGTTTGACCGTGCTTGGAAAGCTCGCGGGTAAAGCCTCTCAATCAAGCTGCTGCCCGCGATCGGGTTTTTCTAACAAATATCACTCTTATGCCCGCTGATGTTTATTCCTTCTCTCAGTCAGGTCATCAACCGCAATCCCCTTACCGTCACCCCTCAAACGCCCGTAGAAAAGGCGATCGAGCTGATGAGCAGCACAGGAGCCAGTTACGTCCTCGTGGTAGAGCCGCGCGAGCATTCTCAACTGGAAAATCTCAGCAATGGGAATTCCCCACGATTGCGGGAACAGTCGGGTTTCTACAACGGCTTACCGCGTGCGGTAAAGGCCTTCGGCAACGGGCTGCATCAGGGCGGCGCAAAAGCTCCCTATGGGAGCGGGCAGACGGTGCTGGGGATTTTTACGGCGCGAGATGTGGTACAGCTAAATTCGATCGGCGCTGCTTTGAGGGGATTTGCGATCGAGCAAATCATGATCAGAACCGTAACTGTAGCCAGAGAATCGGAAATTACCGACTTTTTTTCCTTAGTAAATCTGCTGGAAAAATATCAGATTGGTCATTTACCCGTCGTCAGCGATGCTGAAGAACTTGTCGGTTTAATTAGCTCTCAAAGCTTGGTAGAACTGTTGCAAGAACTTGGGAAATCGCCACAAAAAGCAAGCAGCGATCCGCCACCTGTTACCTTCGCTTTCCCACCGCCGCTGCCAAGTTCACAACCGAAATTAGAGCTGCCGGCGAGTTTAATTAAACTTTATCAAATTCCTCAAATCGCAGCAGGGCGAATTATTCACGCTCCTGCTAGTTCTTCAGTTCGCTATCTGGCGCAACTGATGTTCCGACACAATGTTAGCTATGTATTAATTACTGAAACCCCAGAACCAAACTCGACTGGTGCTACAAATTCCAAATTTACAAATCCCAACCTGCACAAACTCGTTGGGGTGGTAAGTTCGCGAGACATCGTGCAGTTGCAGGCCTTGGGAAGAGACTCGAACAAAATTAAAGCGGGAGCGATTTGTAACAGCTCGCCGCCGCTGGTACGATCGCAATCTACCCTAGAAGCAGCCGTCGCCCTGCTGCAAAAATACTACTACCAGTTACCATTATTAGTCATTAACGAAAGCAATCACCCGATCGGGATTGTCAATCCTAAAACTATCCTTTTACAAGCGCTAGATTCAAAATCTCTGCATTCTAGCTTGATCGCTTTGCAGCGACAGCTAGAATCTAGCAACGCGCAATACAAAAAACTCGCCGCCCAAATACAGCTTCCGGCAGCAAATCGCCACCAGGAAGTTGAAATTGCAGAAAATAGTTTCCGGCCGCCCCAAAATCTCCCCGCTACTGTCAACAATCAGGGGATTTGGGATTGGAATCTCGAAACAGATGAGTTTTTTTATTCCGTGCGGTGGCAAGAAATGCTCGGCTATAAAGCAGGGGAAATCTCGAATCGCCGATCGGAATGGTGGAGTCGCATCCACCGAGATGACATTAACGGAGTAAAGGCAGCCTTAGAAGAGCACTTCGCACAAAAGACAGCGGATTTTGCAGCAGAATATCGGATGTACTGCAAAGACGGCAGCACTATCTGGGTGCTGAACCGGGGTCAAGTTTTGCGGAGCGCTGCAGGCAAACCGCTGCGCTTGGTCGGAACTCATACAGATATTACTCCAAACAAGCAGTTAGAACTCAAAGGCGCAGATCCCGATCGATTCCAAGTCTTTGATTCTTTGAAAGCAACAGTAATTTTTCAGATGGATGCGGCGGGAGTTTGGACGTTTCTCAACCGCGCTTGGACTGAAATTACTGGTTTTTCGGTTTCCGAAAGTTTGCACACTAATTTTTTAGATTGGGTTCATCCAGATGAACGCCCGCAGTGTGAAAATCTATTAGAGTCTTTGCTGTCTGGAAAATCGGAATTTTGTCGGAGAGAACTGCGATTTAAGTACAATTCGGACTCGGTGAAAAATGAATTAGATATTCATCCTGAATCTGGCTTTATTTCGGTAGAAATATTTGCTCAAGTCCGGCTGAATTCCCAGGGTGAAATAGCGGGAATTTTAGGAACTTTGCACGATGTCTGCAGCCGCGTCGAAGGCGTTGAGGAATTGCGGGAAAGCCAGCGAGCAATTCGATCGCTCTACGAGGTAATGGTGAGCTCGTCAGGCTCCTTTGAGGAGCGCACTGCTCAGTTGCTGGCAATGGGTTGCAGTCAGTTTGGGATGGATATCGGGCTGTTGGGCAGGGTTTTGGGCGATCGCTACGAAGTCATCGCCGCCTATGTACCGTCAAATTTCCCCTTCGGATTTGCCAAAGGAGATGGTTTTGCTTTGAGTAGAACTTTTGAACGAGAGGTTTTGCGATCGAACGAACCTATTTCTATCGAATCCGCCGGCACTACTCAGTGGAAGCATCACCCGGCCTACGCCGTCCGCAGGTTGGAGGCATTTGTCGGCACGCAGGTAATAGTGGAAGGGCGAATTTTTGGCACTTTGAGCTTTACTTCGAGCTCTGCTAAACCACCTTTGAAACCGCTGAATTTTGAAATGTTAAAATTGATGGGCAATTATATCGGCGCGGAAATTGCCCGCGAAGAACGCGAGCACACTTTGCAGCGTCAGTACCAGTGCGTTTTACTCTTCAAACAAATCACTCAAAAAGTGCGATCGACCTTAGATACTCAAGAAATTTTTCAGACTACCGCCACCCAAATCGGGCGTGTATTCGGTGTCAATCGCTGTACAATTCACACCTACCTTTCCCAACCTTATCCGCACCTTCCTTGCGTCGCAGAATACCTCGAACCAGGTCACGCATCAGCTTTAGATTTAGAACTTTCTGTCACTTACAACCCCTACACAGAAAAACTGCTTGCTGAAGATATAGCCCTAGCATCTCCCGATGTATTTGCCGATCCTTTGCTCGAATCTTCCGTGCCGATGTGCCGCCGCATCGGCTTAAAATCTATGTTAGCGGTTCGCACTTCCTATCAAGGCGAACCGAATGGCATTATTACTTTGCACCAGTGCGATGCAACTCGCCAGTGGACTCCCGACGAAATTGAACTGTTAGAAGATGTTGCCGCTCAAGTCGGAATTACCTTAGCCCAAGCCCAACTTTTAGAAAAAGAAGTTCACCGACAGCAACAGTTAGTAGAGCAAAATGAAGCTTTGGAGCAAGCGCGACAAGCGGCCGAAGTTGCTAACAGAGCTAAGAGCGAGTTTTTAGCTACGATGAGTCACGAAATTCGCACTCCGATGAATGCGGTAATCGGGATGACCGGTTTGCTGCTGGATATGGAACTAACTACAGAACAGCGGGATTTTGTAGAGACAATTCGCACCAGCGGCGATGCTTTGCTGACTATTATTAACGATATTCTCGACTTTTCCAAGATTGAATCGGGCAAAATGGATTTGGAAAATAGCCCCTTCGACCTGCAAAACTGCATAGAGGAATCTCTGGAATTGCTGGCTCCGAGAGCTTCAGAAAAAGGTTTAGAGCTGGCTTACTTTATTGATGATTCTGTTCCCAAAAACATTTTAGGAGATGTCACGCGGCTGCGCCAAATCTTGGTAAATCTGCTAGGAAATGCAGTCAAATTTACCGAATCGGGAGAAATTGTCGTTTCTTGTACTGCTAGGAAAATCGAGCCTGTAGCTACTAAAATTTTGCCGGAAATAACGAATATTTTAGCTCTGAAACCGCTAGCAACTAAGGAGGAAAAGTTGCCAAGTAACAGACAGTACGAGATTCAATTTGCTGTCCAAGATACGGGCATTGGCATTCCACCAGACCGGATCGATCGCCTATTTAAAGCTTTTTCGCAGGTGGATGCTTCCACAACTCGACAGTACGGCGGGACTGGTCTGGGACTGGCTATCAGCCAGCGTTTGAGCGATATGATGGGTGGTAAAATGTGGGTTGTCAGTCAAGTTTGTCCGGCAAGTTCTAAGTCTCAATCTGCTGTTTCGGCGATCGGACAAAGTACCGCAGGAATTCCGCCTGCTGGATTTTATCCGCCGTCGGTATCGGGTTCCGGTTCAATTTTTTATTTCACGGTGACAGCAGAAGCTAATGAAAGTCGAGAGTCAAAAAAACTGCCGGAATTTGCGGCGGGCAAGCATTTGTTGATTGTCGAAAATCATGCCATTAACCGGCAAGTTTTGATCCGGCAAGCTGAGGCTTGGGGAATGATACCCGTAGCTGCAAGTTCGGGTGCTGAGGCTGTGAAAATTATCCAAGAAAACTCGGCGCTAGATTTGGCTATTTTGGCGATGAATCTACCAGATATGGATGGCGTGGCTTTGGCTGTGAAGATTCGTTCCTTGGAGCTGAGCAATTTGTCTGGCGAGGGGCTAAATCCGAATGTCATCGTTACAAGCCCTCGCAAAGTTCCGCTACCTTTGGTGCTGTTTACTTATTTGAGCAAGGCGGAAGTCTGGAAAAAGCTTGAAACTACAGAAGTACATTTTTCGGCTTTTTTAACTAAGCCTCTAAAACAGTCGCAGTTTTATAATGTGTTGCTGCAAGTTTTTGGATATGTTGCCGGCAGAAGCGGTAGGGGAGAAGTTTCAAATGTGGCAACTTTGACTTCGGGATTGAAGTATTTTGAAAATTCTCAAGAACAGCACCGCGTGCAGCGGACACCTGCGATTTTGAGGCAGGTGGCTAGCAATTCTGTCGCACAGGATGGAGCTAATTCTACTCAGATTCGGATTTTGCTGGCGGAGGATAATGTGGTGAATCAAAAAGTAGCTACGCATTTGCTCGACAGGATAGGATATCGGGCAGATATTGCGGCTAATGGGCTGGAGGTTTTGGAGGCTTGCAAGCGGCAATCTTACGATGTTGTGCTGATGGATGTGCAGATGCCGGAGATGGACGGGTTGGAAGCGACGCGCCGCATTTGTCAGGAGTGGCCTGCTAATCGGAAGCCGAGAATTATTGCGATGACGGCTAATGCGATGCAGGGCGATCGCGAAAAGTGTCTGGAAGCGGGTATGGACGATTATATTACTAAGCCGGTGCGCCGGGAAGAGTTGGCGATCGCCCTGGGCAAATGCCAACCACTGCAGCGGGATGAATTGGATGCCGTTGCTGAACTAAAAAATCCACAGATTACTGAGCAAGTTGACAGTGAGGCTGCTGGATACTCGATGGTTCAACCTGCTGCAAATTCGCCGATCGATTTTCATGTTTTGCAAAGTCTCCGCGAGTTAGACGATGATGAAGACCCGGATTTTTTGGGGGAGTTGATTAAGATATATTTGTTAGATGCACCGCAGCAGTTAGAAACAATTAAAGAGGCTATTTTTCTCGGCGATGCTGATAGTTTGAAGCTGGCTTCTCACACGCTGAAGTCGAGCAGCGCTAATTTAGGAGCGGTGTCTTTTTCGGAAGTTTGCAAGGAGTTGGAGTATATGGGCCGCATGGCAGTTGAGTCTGGAGGGGAACAGGTTTTTGATGCGAGGACGGCGCGCGATCGGCTGTTGGAAGCCGAAACGGAGTGGGAAAAGGTACGGATGGCGTTTGAGACTGAATTAAAAACGGGGAAATTGCGATCGCAAATAGGGAATTAGTTATTGGTTATTGGTTATTGGTTATTGGTTATTTGTTATTTGTTATTAGTAGGGGCGGTGGATGGTGCGGGCCCGCCCTCTGCCGTCTTGACATCGGATGCTGCGGCTGCAATACCCGGTGCACGTTGCTAATTACCAATTACCAATTACCCATTACTTCTAACTAATGACCAATGACTAATGACTCTTTACCCCTTCCCCAAATAGCTATTTAACTTTTCCCTAAATACGCCTTGCAAACAGTTGTCAGGTGCGTCACCACCCTTGAATTTCCCAGAAAAATCGACAATCTAATAGCGACGCACCTGACAAATAGGATTCGTGAAAACCCTCCGCTGCACCTCGCCCAATACTAATGATTGTTGCAAGATTTTTGGGAAACGATATTAAGACTGTTGAATCAATAGAATTAGTTGGTAAGAATTGCCCCTCTTGGGGAGCCGTACTTTATAGCAATTGCTTCCACTACTTGCAATTGTTCTTGAATTTTTTCGCGGTATTTGTTAGTTCTATAATCTTCATTATGATAATCAAAGTCTGGGAGTATAGTTCCAACCGTTTCTAAAGACTCGGCGATCGCTAACATCATGTTGGTTAAACTAGGAAACCATAAAGAAGGGTCACATTCTTCTAGTTGTAGCACAGGTGAGTTTTCAACCTTTGTTTCCGAACCAGCAATGAATAGCCAACCATTTTCATAGGAAACAAATGGAAGATACTTTGGATCGTGAAAAGATGGAGAATAATATCCTTTTGCCTCCTCAAGAGACAGGAAATGAATTAAGTCATCTGCATTTCCTAAAAATCTCTCCAGCGCACAGTAATATGTCGAACTACTGTATGAACAATCGTCATCATCTGGCCACCTCATACCTACAGGTGCGCCTGCCCACTGATAAAATTCATAGGCTTCATCAGATAGCTGAAATGGAAAAAAGCTGAGTTTTTTTTCAATTTCTTCTCTGGGTCTATCTGGCTCGCTTAGCTCACAGTAAATACTGATTCGCTCAAGAGCCTCGGTCATCACAGACATAGTTTATTACTCCAGAATCAACTTCAAAATGCTGCTATTGTATTGTCAAAATAACACAGAATTATCATTGCCTAAGCGGAGACGACCTAATAGCCGATTACCAATCCCTCCGCTTCGCGCTCGCCCAATCCCTCCGCAACGCTAGAGCCCAATTCCTATATTTAACTTTCCCCTAAATACGCCTTGCGAACAGTTTCATTTGACTGCAAATCGCTAGCAGTACCGGCAACTACAACCTCACCAGTTTGGATGACATAGCCGCGGTGGGCTACACTTAAAGCCATCCGGGCGTTTTGTTCTACCAATAAAATAGTAGTTCCGCCCGCATTAATATCGCGGACGATCGCAAAAATTTGACTCACCAACATCGGCGCTAAACCCATACTCGGCTCATCCAATAATAACAAACGGGGGCGCGACATCAAAGCACGGGCGATCGACAGCATTTGCTGTTCCCCCCCGCTGAGAGTTCCCCCTTTTTGACTAATTCTTTCTCGCAGACGCGGAAATAAATTTAAAACTTTTTCCATATCAGACTTGATACCGAGAGTATCGTTGCGGAGATAAGCGCCCATTTCCAGGTTTTCTTGTACCGTCATGCGCCCAAAAATCAGCCGCCCTTCCGGGCTTTGAGAAATTCCCAAACGGACGATCGCCTCTGTAGAAAGCGACTCCAAAGGCTTTCCCTCAAACAGTACAGTACCTTGGCGCGGGCGCAGCAGCCCTTGAATCGTGCGGAGAGTGGTAGTTTTCCCCGCCCCGTTGCTACCGATTAATGTCACAACTTCTCCCTGCGAGACAGTTAGCGATACCCCTTTGAGAGCGTGAATATTTCCGTAATAGGTGTGAATGTCTTTAATTTCTAACATAATTGCTCTTTCTACCTTATCCTTTGTTATATCGTCCCGACTAAGTATAAAATTTTATTGCATTTATTTAAAATTAACCTTTTCTATAGTAAACCAGAGCATCTCGCGATCTTAAAATTATCTGCGTCAATCAGTGTTTATCTGCCTTAAATCTGCGGTTAACCGACTAATTGTATTAACCGTGAACATCATCTTCTTTTCCCAAATATGCCTCAATCACGCGAGGATCGGCGCGAACTTCTGCCGGAGTTCCCTCAGCAATTTTAGTACCGTACTCCATTACACTAACGCGATCGCTAATTCCCATCACCACTTTCATATCATGTTCGATCAGCAAAATGCTCAAATCTAACTCATCGCGAATCAAGTAAATAAACCGAGTTAAATCGGCCGTTTCGTTCGGATTCATTCCCGCCGTCGGTTCGTCCAAAAGCAACACTTTCGGATCGGAAGCCAAAGCCCTAGCAATTTCCAATCTACGCTGGTCGCCGTAGGAAAGGTTTTTTGCCAACTCCAGCGCTTTAGAAGCACCTAAACCGACAAAATCCAGCATAGTCAGCGCTTTTATTTTAGCTTCCCGTTCCTCCACTATCGCAGTTGGCGGGCGGAGGATTGCACCCAACAAACCTGTTTTCATTCTGCTGTGCCTGCCTACCAAAACATTATCCAGCACAGTCATATTGTTAAACAAGCGGATATTTTGAAAAGTTCTAGCAATGCCGAAACTTGTCAGGCGATCGGGAGGCAAACCGGTGATATTCTTATTTTGGAGGAGCAAGTTACCGGCAGTAGGTTTATAGATGCCCGTAAGCATATTAAAAAATGTGGTTTTACCCGCACCGTTAGGGCCGATCAAACTGGCGATCGAGCCTTTTTCTAAGGTTAAACTAACCTGGTTGACTGCAGTTAAACCGCCGAATTTCATGGTAAGTTGCCGTGCTTCTAATAGTGACATTTTGGGTTTATTTCCTAATATTTTATATTGAAGTATGAGATTTCACGCAGGCTTCTGAATCAAGTTGGGAGATTGTCAGACATATTCTCTAATGTACAAACAAAATAGAACTTAAAAAGATGAGATTCGAGGGAACGGCGAGGGCGATATTGTACGTGCAAATCTGCCGTCGAAAAGTTCTCAATAAGTTTGAGATTGAGTTCGTCAGCCAAAGTTGCGATATTGTCAAAACCTGTAATCCACGGTGCATACATACTTTCGTATTTATCTATGTAATCATTGATATCTTGGTAGCCCGTGGTTCTCAAAATCACCCGCTCTGACATATAATCAAAGGACAATCGAAAACTCTTCACATTGTCACGAATTTGTTCCAAGGTCAATATTACATCTTTTTTGGCAAGCAAGGTTGTGTTGCCTTCCCACAAAAAATATGTCGGGCGCTCGAAATCCAATTCACTCTGTTTCAGTAAAGCTATTAAACCATCTTTGATGTAATCTCCGGGAATGTAGCGAACATTGGCGCTAATTTTGTTGGCTTTGAGAGTTTCTTCTTTTAATTGCAGTGTAGCGCGATCGTCTATTTCAAAATAAGTGACTTTTTCTCCATTGATTCTGGCAGCGCGAGTGTCTAAACCAGAACCTAAAATAACTACTTGCTTGCAACCTCCTAAAATTTGATTTGACAAAACGTCATCAAAATACTTAGTCCGCAACTTAATCATTTCTTTAGCGGCGGGAGAGTTTTTAGAAATTTTGGCAGCTATTTTTTTTGTTTCCTCATTCAGCCATATTTTTACGACATTATCAGTGTAAAGAGGAATTGTTTCTTGATTTTCTTCCGCTCTAAATTCCGCAACGATAACAGCAGTACCAGTTACATTGTTCATGGCTAATTTTTCAGCTTTACTATTGACTTCTGGCATCTGCTAAAGATTCATTACTCGCTTCACTATCTGAATGCAATTCAGCTTGGTGGAGCTTGTCGGGAATCAGCCCCTCGGGCCGCACGACCATCATCACAACGAGTGTTAAACCAAAGAGAAATAAACGCATTTGAATGGGGTCTAAACTGGTGGCGAGAAAGTCTGCTAACTGGGGAATTGCTATTCTGGGAAGTACAAAAGTATTCAGGAAACCTTTGAGGACTTCGGCTAGTTGGGGTAGATAAAGCCGATCGGCAGACATGATAATGATAGCGCCTAAAATCACCCCGGTCATGTTGCCCAAACCGCCTAAAATCACCATGCACAGGATAATCACCGAGACTGAAAAATCGAAGACGCTGGGAAAAACCGCGCTGATATAGGCAGCGTAAAATGCGCCTGCAAACCCCGAAAATGTGGCTCCCATCGCAAAAGCCGAAAGTTTGGTTTTGACCAAGTTAATGCCCATGGCGCTTGCCGCTAATTCATCTTCGCGCATGGCATTCCATGCCCGTCCCAAGCGGGAATCTCGCAGCCGCGAAATCATGAAGTAAGCGAAGACGACGAGCAGTAAAATTAGGTAGTACCAGGGAAAGTAGTTGCCGGTGCTGAATGTGCCGATGATGGGGAGAGATGGACGCGCGATCGGGTTAATTCCCGCTTCGCCGCCTGTGAGGTTAAAAGGTCGATCGCACCCAACCAGACACAGCACCAATTCCGGCTTGCCCAAAATTAAAGCTACAATCTTCGAGATTGGTTCGTCGATCCGAATGTCGGTTAAATTGCGAAATATCACCGGGATAATTTCGCCAAAACCGAGGGTAACAATTGCCAAATAATCGCCCTTGAGCCGCAGGGTGGGAATGCCCAGGATAACGCCCGCAATGCCAGCTACACCGGCGGCGATCGGCAAAACGATCCAAAAATTCCAAGCAATATTTACTTGCCCGGAAGATAGCAAAGCCGTCGTGTAAGCGCCGATCGCAAAAAACGCCGCATATCCCAAATCCAACAACCCCGCAAAACCCACAGTAATATTCAAACCCAGCGCCAACATAATAAAGATTTGAATCTGTACTACCGTAGCAATCCAGCCAGTTTGAGCTTCGAGGTCGATAAACGGAAACAAAATTAGAATAAAAGCTAATGTTACCAGAGTCGCGAGCCGTTGGCGTTGCGGCGGTAAACCTTGCAAAGCACCCATTAACGAAGCTGTCAAAATTGCGATCGCCAAACTGCAAACCCCGTACAGCAAAGTAGTAGGTAAAGCCACAGCAGATTGACCGGAAAAAGGTCTAACTAAAATTCCTTCTAGTACGCTAGCAACTAACAGCCAAACGCCCAAACCCAAACCCGCAAAACAGCCAACTGTTGCGCCCATTTTTGGGTTTTGAACTTTCTGATCTTGACAACTCATGAAGCCCGCCGCCGTGCCCATCAGCCACCCGATGACGGTGCCGCTCCAACCGCCGAATAACACAACAGTCAAAAAGGCGATCGCTCCTAAAATACCAGTCGATTTAATTGCTTTGATTATTTTATTTGACATAGAAAGAAGTCATTAGTCAGTGGTCATTAGTCAGCAGTCAGTAGTTATATCGGCTGCTTGCTCTGGAAACTGTCATCAGGCTAGCTACAGTTTAAAGTCTTTTGAGTTCGATTGTTGCACCAAAAGCGACGAAAATTCAAATATACTGGAACTGTTACCGAAACACACTTCAAACGGGCGATCGCGATATGGTACAAGCTCCTCAAAAAACTATCACCCTGGACGAGTTTTTGCAACTGCCAGAAACCAAACCCGCTAGCGAATACATCAACGGTGCGATCGTACAAAAACCCATGCCACAAGGAAAACACAGCAAACTACAAGGTAGACTCGTCACAGTCGCCAACGACATCGCAGAGAAACCGCAAATTGCCCTAGCCCTACCAGAACTTCGCTGCACTTTTGGCGGACGTTCTATTGTTCCAGATGTCGCCATTTTTGTTTGGAATCGCATTCCCCTAGACGCTGACGGCGAAATTGCCAATACATTTAACGCTCACCCAGACTGGACAATCGAAATTTTGTCCCCCGGCCAAAGCCAAACCAAAGTCACCCACAATATTTTGCACTGTTTGAATGCCGGTTGTCAGATGGGTTGGTTGCTCGATCCCGATGAAAAAACCATTTTAGCCTATCCCGCAAGGCAGCAGCCGATTTCATTGCAAGAACCGACAGATATACTTCCGGTTCCCGAATTTATGGGGGAAATGCAGTTGACTTTAGGCGAAGTTTTTGGCTGGTTGAAACCAGGGAATATTTAAAACGTAAAATGCGATCGTGCTTTATTTCTTATTCGTCGCTCATTACGATCGAATCACGTTGACGAAAAAGTTTATATCCAGCAGCCATGAATATTCATATTGACGTACCGTTTCGATTCGAGTCCGAATGCTTCCTGTGGGTCGTAGAAAACGTTTATAGTTCCAAGGAGTGCGATCGCCTGATTTCTCTAATTGAAGCATCTGCACCGACGATCGCGACAAATAATCCGATGTTCCGCAACCAGGATCGCGTCATCAGGGATGACCCGGAAATTTCCGCAGATTTGTTTCGGAGGCTTCGTCCCACATTCCCGATCGCATGGGTAACTTTGTTTTAGTGGGCTTGAACGAACGTCTGAGGATGTATCGCTATCGATCGGGTCAGCGATTTGCGCCTCACATGGATCATTGGTATTGTCCAAGTGATTCTCAGGTGACTCTTCACAGCGTTCTCGTGTACCTGAACGCTGATTTCGAGGGGGGACAAACTCGCTTCACCGAACAACTCGAACATACCGTAGTCCCTAAAACTGGTATGACTGTGATTTTCCAACACAAACTCACGCACGAAGGATGTACAGTCAGAACTGGTACGAAGTACGCGATGCGTACCGATGTTATCTATGAAAGATTAGAAGGGAAGTAGCGATCGAATTTAATTATCTACCCATCTTTTTCTAAGGCAGTTATTACTCATTACCAGGCAGAGCCTAGGAACCAGTTAAATTTTTGAGCTGGGTGAAACCAGGGAATATTTAATTCGATCGCGATCGCACTTTTTAGGCGATCGCAAATCCCGTATGTTTGCGTACTTCCGGCGAATGAAACGCCAAAACAATGCAGTTTTCAGGAACCCCACCCTCCAGTAATTCATCGGTAATGCCATCTTCAATACCGTCATAATGAATCCACAGTTTGCCGTTCCGAATTTCAACGTGAACTACCGCACCATGAATGCGTTTGCGGTCTTGCCAACCTTCGTGCATCAACATAAAATGATTGCGGTCTTGGCTGACAATCACATAGCTACTAATGTCGCCGTATCTGTACGGCAAATTAGCATAGTAAGACAATATTTTATAGATTAAGTCCCGGTAGTCGTCTAGTTTATCCATTTTGTAATAACCTCCTTAACTGGATCTACCACAATGAGTTTTATTCCCCTATCTTCGAGAACAACTTGCACGATTTCCTCCGAAAAAAAAGTAGAATAAACTTCTTCAACAATTGCTAGATATAGCGTGCGCTCTGGATCTAATCTAGATAAGAGTGTTAAGTATAAAGTATATTGCCCGATCGCATTTTCCAAATCTTTTACTGGAGATTTGCCGATAAAACTTTTGATTTCAACAGCAATTATTGTTCCCTTGCGTTCAGCAGCTAGCAACTTTTTAGCTCCTAAGTCTACTAAAACACCGCGCAAGCCAAGCCGTAGAGGGAAAGGATCGTCTGTAATTATCCACCCATCCTTTTCTAAAGCAGTCCTTACATTATAATGATAAATGTCTTTTGCCATTATTTCAACCCTGCACCTTCAAACCTTCTCCTGAACATTCTCGCCCAACAAACCCCCAGGCCGAAAAGCCAAAATCACCACCAAAACCCCAAACACCCAAGCATTAGTCCAGCGGCTCGACAAATACTGATCGCTCAAAGACGAAAGCACCCCAATCAAAACCCCTCCTAACATCGCCCCCACAATATTGCCAATCCCCCCCAAAACCGCCGCCGTAAAAGCCCTCAAACCCGCCGTAAAACCCATCGTAAACACGATCGTATTATTGTACAAACCAACCAAAATTCCAGCAGAACCAGCCAAAGCCCCACCAATCAAAAAAGTTAGAGCAATAATCTGATCGACATTAATTCCCATAATCTTAGCAGCATCGCGGCTTTGAGCCGTAGCCCGCATCGCCTTTCCCAGACGAGTGTACTGCACAAACACATGAAGCAAAACCATCAATACAACCGCCACCACCAACACAATTAAATCCTTAGTGGTAAATACAATACTGGTTTCAATTCCCAAAGCTTTGAGAATATCGACTCTGGGCAACAAATCGGGAAAGCTTTTCGGAGCAGCCGAATTAGAACCCATCACCGGAATAAAAGCTTTCAAACCTCCCCAAAACAACCCCATATTTTGGAAAATGAAAGAAACCCCGATCGCCGAAATTAAAGGAGCCAAACGCGGAGCATTTCGCAAAGGCCGATAAGCATACTTTTCCACAACAATATTCAGCCCAGCACAAAACGCAGAACATACAATTAAAGCAACTAACATCACCGGTATCGCAACAGCTAAAGGTGCGCCGTCTTGAATGCCAAAAGCCCCGAACACAGTGAGGGCAGCAAAAGCACCCAACATATACAAATCGCCGTGAGCAAAATTGATTAATTCAATAATGCCGTAAACCATCGTATAACCCAAAGCAATAATCGCAATCAGCGCGCCGTTAACCAGACCAACTAATAATTGTTGAATCAAAACTTCAGGGCTGCTGGCTATTTCTCCAATAATTTTGGGCAAGTCAAATCCGGCGATCGGCCCTAACAACAAAACTATATAAGCTACACCTAGATATAATAGAATACTTTTCCAGTTTTTCATAATTATTCGTAATTGGGCAGTGAAAATTGGGCATTAGGAACATTCATTCTACTTGTTTCTAGGCAGATATTAGAAACGCTGATTCGGAGACTCTACCTCCAATTTTTCGGATGGGAAAATCCAGCAGACCAAGAGTGACATTGGTTCCTAGGCTCTGCTTAGGAACCAGTTAAAATCACTACAGTCAACAGTCAACAGTCAACAGTCAACTGACAACAGTCAACTGACTAATTATTCCGTTTTGAGCGCGCTCACAAACTCCCACTTGCCGTCTTTAACAACATTTCCTGACATTGTAGTCAAACTCGTGTCCCCGTTAGCGTCAAAACTCCAAGTGCCTAGTACCCCGTTAAAATCCTTAGTTGCCAAGACAGCATCGCGGATCGCAGCGCGGTCATTTTTGCAGACTTTGTTAATTGCGCCGATCGCCACTTTAGCAGCTTCATAGGCGTAAGCTGCATAAGCTTGCGGTTCAGCATTATATTTTGCCTTGTAACTTTCGTACCACTTCGCGCCCTCACCAGTCAATTCTTTAGGAGGCAAGCCGCCAAAAGTAGCATAAACACCCTCGGCATCTTTGCCTCCGGCATCAATTAAAGCTTGATCTTTAATGCCGTCGGGCCCCATGAACTTAACTGCATCAGCGGCCATCCCGACATTTCTCATGTCTTTAATTATTTGTCCGGCATTGCTCTGAGTAGTGCCGCCAAAGTAAATCATGTCTGGATTTAAAGCTTTGATTTTATTCATTAACGCCTTGTAGTCGCTAGCTTTAATATCAATTCCCTCCCGGCCGAGGACTTGAATTCCCAACTTTTTAGCAGTTGCTTCAAAAACGTCAGCGATACCTTTCCCGTAAAGTTCTTGATCGTCGAGAATGAAGACTTTTTGCACTCCTAAAGATTTTGCCCAGTTTCCCGCAACAGCCCCTTGAAGGTCATCAGCAGGGACAACGCGGGTGAAATTGCGAGTGCCTGCAGGATAATAAACGTTGGGTTCTTTGGGTTCGCCTGTTCCTGGTTTAGTCAGTCCCGGATAGGTGTTTGCCGGACTGATCATCACGACGTTAGCTTGGTTGAGCACGGGAATGGAAAGTTTGGCTGCACCGGAGTTGTAGTGACCGATAGCGGCAACTACCGAACCGTCAGCGACTATTTTGTTAGAGTTGGACGTTACTTGGGACGGATCCCATTTGCCGGCGGCGGCGGTGGCATCATCGAGCACTTCGTATTCGATTTTGATTTTGCCGCCGCAAGCTTTGGAGTCAGTTTCGGCAAGGGCTTGTTTGATGCCGTTGACCATTGTTTGAGATTGGCCCAAGGCGCTGCCTGTCATGGGGAGCATGGAGACAATTTTGACAGTATTTGGGTCTCCGGGGGCGCTGACTGCGACGGGAGAGGCTGCTGGAGTCGCTCCCGGAGTTGTGGCGTTTGGTGCTTGAGGATTTTGGCAGCTAGCGCACAGAGAGGCTATGCCGGCGGCGAGGAGTATTGTCCGCAATCGGGCCGCGCCCGGATTCTGGGTTGAGTTGGTTGTTGAGTGTGTGGCACTGTTGCCCCCTGATTTCTGGGAAAAGTTCATAGGTTGGTTTGTTTGTTGCTTGCGTCTTTGCATATTTTCACTCTGTAAGTCTGTAAGTCAAGAGTTAGCACAAGTTTAAAAAATTTGTGTCAACTCTCAAAGATACACTGCCGCCACAAGAAGGTCGGGAATTAGGTCATATCTGATTCAATTACGTGCTAAGATTTCTGAGTATTTATTGACAATGCTTGAACTGCAACGATAGAAATAGCATCATCACTAATACTTGACATAATATTACGTGGGCCATCTGTATCCTGTCACTACGTCAATGTCGGCGATCTCCAAAATTTAGATTTGAAAAACGGCTTATTGGCCTGGGTATGCTTGGCCCAAGTGCGATCGCAGTTTGGATGTCCTCAGCGGAGACGTTTGCTTGTTCTGATTTCGAGTAAATCAGGTGTAAAACAACCTGAGTCGGTGATTCAACTTGATAAATCAAACGATAACCACCGCTCTTACCAACTTGGGCATCACTGTTTTTAGCCCGGACTTTGTAAACGGTGTATTGGGTGCCTGCAATCTGGTTTCCGATGAAGTTTCCTGGGATAATCTCATCCAGGACGGGCTGAACATCCGTTTGAATTTGACGATACTTTTTAGCAAGTCCCTTGAGGCGACGTTTGAAGAGTGCGGTGAATTTGAGTTGGACTGGCAGATCAGACATTGATGCCGTCCCAGAGTTCCTCGATGGGGAAAGTTTGTCCAGCTTTGGCTTGGTGGAAGGAAGCTTTCAAGTCAACGAGGATTTGGTCGTTGGAATCGGTATCTGAATCAAAATCTGAGTCAAAATCTGGGGCGAGATCGGTTTGTGTCCGACTGGTCAAAAATTCCAGGAATGTCAGGGTTTGCTCTAAAATCGATTCAGGAGTTCGATTGATCGCTTCTAGAAGGCGTTGTTTAATCGGCGACATAAGATGACCTCTAAATCTAGCTCCTCCGATCTTATCAATAATTCTATGACGTGTTTCCTATTGATAACCTGCTCGATCGCCCGCGATGCACGACTTGTCACAACTAACGATGCTCTTTCGTCTTATCTATAAATACCTCACAGGCTTCAACAGGAGGTTCCTAGATGAGAATTTTTGTTGCAGGTGCAACGGGGGCGATCGGTCGTCCGCTGCTCGCCCAATTGCACAGCGCAGGACATGATGTAGTAGCGTTAACCCGCACTCCCGAAAAAGCACGGATTTTAGCTGAACAAGGTGTGGAACCTGCGATCGCAGATGTCTTCGATGCAGATGCTATCAAAGCTGCAGTCATTCGCGCTCAACCGTCCGTTGTAATCGAACAACTCACCTCTCTGCCTAAAACCTACACCCCTGAGACAATGCAGGCGGCAGCACAACTGAACGATCGCATCCGTCTCGAAGGAGGTGCAAATGTCCTAGCGGCAGCGCAAGCGGCTGGTGTGCGTCGTTACATCAGGCAGTCGATCGCATTTTGGGCGATTCCCGGTACAGGATTGGCAGACGAAGAAACACCGCTAGCCTTAGATGCCTCGCCCGCAGTTGCAGACGGAACCCGCACGCTGAATGAGATTGAACATGGCTTGCTAGGGAACCCCAATCTAGAAGGAATTATCCTGCGTTACGGCTTCTTCTACGGGCCCGGCACTTGGTACGCAACCGATGGAGACGTTGCCGAACAGGTGCGGCAGCAACAATTCCCGATCGTCGGAAATGGCGATGGGCTATGGTCTTGGGTTCACATTGAGGATGCGGCCTTCGCGACGGTGGCGGCAGTCGATCGGGGAAATCCCGGTATTTACTTAATTGCGGACGATCGACCCTTAGAGGTGCGCCTGTGGCTTCCTGCTTATGCCCAGTGGCTCAATGCTCCACCGCCACCGCAGGTATCAGTTGAGGATGCTCTGCGAATGAGTGGTGCAGATGCTGTCTACTATGGCATCCAGATACGAGGTGTCTCCAATGGTAAGGCAAAACGCGAACTCAATTTTCAACCGCGATCGTTGGAATGGCTTGTTAAAACTGCCGTTGAAGAGGGCCAACTGACAATTTAATCTCGATCGGGCTAACACTAGGAGTTGTCTAAAAAGCTTTCTAATCAGGGAGAAAGAAGATGAAAATTGCTCAATATGGAACAACAATCGCGGTCATCCACGCGATCGCCAACGGACTGCACGGTTTAGCGCATCTGAAAATCCCAATTCCCCTATCTCTGCTTCAGAGTTTGTTTGTGGGTATTGTGATTTTTCTGATTCCCATCATTGCAGCCGTTTTGCTTTGGACGCAGTTCTACCGCATTGGTATCTGGCTCTTGCTCAGTTCAATAGCAGGATCGTTCCTGTTTGGGTTCTACAATCATTTCATCGCGATTAGTCCAGATCATGTGTCTCAAGTTGCCTTTGAAGGTTGGGGTTGGCTGTTCCAAGTCACAGCCATCCTGATATTAATTGTGGATGGATTAGGAACTGGAATTGGCTTGTGGGCCTTGAGAACTATTCAGCAAAAAGAGCAGGGGGCTTTATGAGTTCTCTGGATGATTTTAACCACCATCGTCCGTTGCTGTTCTCGATCGCCTACCGAATGCTCGGCACTGTCACAGATGCCGAAGATATGGTACAAGAAACCTTCCTGCGCTGGCAACAGACGGCGAGCTCCACGGTGCGCGAGGCAAAGACTTATCTGACAACGATTACTACTCGTCTCTGCATCGATCATTTGCGATCGGCGCGTGTCCAACGAGAACAATACGTCGGTACCTGGCTACCAGAACCGATGTTAACGCAACAATCCGAAAATTCAACCGATATCATGGAATTAGCAGACTCGCTCTCGATCGCATTTTTAACTGTAATGGAGCGTTTATCTCCGATCGAACGGGCAGTATTTCTACTCCGCGATGTCTTTGACTACGACTATGACGAAATTGCTCAGATGGTTGGCAAGAGTTCCACTAACTGTCGCCAAATCCTGCGGCGGGCGAAGCAGCATCTTGCCGGCCAACGTCCTCGTTTCCCAGTTTCCAGGCCGCAGCAAGAGCAGATTGCAGCCCAATTTTTAGATGCCTCCACCAAGGGCGATTTGCAAGAATTGTTGCTGTTACTGGCGAAGGATGTGACATTTTGTTCAGATGGTGGAGGCAAAGTGATTGCCGCCATCAAGCCGATACACGGGGCAATGAAAGTAGCTCGAATGCTATTAGCAATTCGTCGCAAATGGATGCTCAATGCTGTATCTAGCTTAGCCGAGATCAACGGACAACCAGGCATGATTCAATATCTGGATGGCCGCATTCACAGTGTGATGACGTTTGAGATTGTTAATGGCTGTATCCAGTCTATTTACAGTGTGCGGAATCCAGAAAAGCTAGAGCGGATTTGCCAGGATATGTCTTTGGAGTAACAGCCTAAAACCGTCGGTGACTTGCTTCAAGTATGAGCCAGCTCATAGAAGTTATTGACAACTCATTCTAGGATCGAAGCAGATCAACTTAGGGAGGTTTTGGAAAATCAATGCTGCTATTACAAAAAACACTTTAACTCAGGAGATTTTGACATGGATAATATAACTTCAAACAATCCATCTGTTGTAACACCACCCGAAGTTACATTGGTTCCTAATAACTCGCTTTTGACAGAAACCCCTGAAGAGGGACGGCAACTGGCAGTCAAAATGGCACGGCTGATTATTAAAATGACTCAGCCTGATGAAGAAAAGCGCAACCAGTTACGAGAGGTTTATGGCAATGATGCCATGATGCTGATTGCAGTTGGTCACGTTGTCGCAATAGAATTTGCCACAGTCGCTGCTGCCAACAACTACTGGCGTAAGTAGGTACAAGTCAGAACTTCAACTTCTCTGATGAGTCGGACTCTGAACCCCTAGTAATGTATTCAATTTTTGAGGAATTCGCCATGAAAGTTTTGATTCGATTGATAGTTGGTTTTTTTGTCTTCCTTGTAGATGTCGTCTACGGAAATCGTTCCTACCCTCGGTTTTATATGCTGGAAACGATCGCCCGCGTGCCTTACTTTTCTTATCTATCAGTGCTGCATCTGTACGAGACTCTGGGCTACTGGCGCAAAGCTGACTTGTTGAAAGTTCACTTCGCTGAAAGCTGGAACGAATTACATCATCTCTTGATTATGGAATCACTGGGGGGCGATCGCCTCTGGATCGATCGCTTCATCGCCCAACACGTTGCATTCGCTTACTACTGGGTAGTCGTCGCGATTTATATGCTGTTTCCCTCTTACGCCTACTACCTGATGGAACTGATTGAAGGTCACGCCTATCACACCTATGACGAATACTTGAAAACCTTTGAAGCCCAACTGAAAGCTCAACCTGCGCCCGAGGTGGCAATCAATTTCTATCGGGATGGCGATCTTTATATGTTTGATGAAGTTCAAACTGCACTAAGTCATGAATTTCGCCGTCCCAAGGTGGATAATCTATACGACGTGTTCGTGAACATTCGTGATGACGAAGACGAACACGTCAGAACGATGATAGCACTCCAGAAACCCGAAGCGCGTCTCAGCTTCAAAAGTCCCCATACAGTTATTGAAGTGATGCCTGTCAACGCAGATCAAACTGGTTGATTGTAGGGGGGATTAGACCAAATCCGGTTTAAATACCCCTTTCTTTATTTCTTAGTCTGCGGAGGCAGACTTCGTTTGACAAGAAGCGGTTTCAACCGCCGAATCATCTTTTAAGAACCATGAAAACACTAAACACTTTTAAGAACCATGAAAACACTACTGAAAAAATCCGCATTACTGCTTGCTCTACCAATCTGTGTCTTAGCTAATTTTTCCTTACCTGCATCTGCTGATTCTACTGCTGACCTCATACTCAGTATGAAATGCCAGGGTGGTTACAACATCAATCTTTGGAAAAAGAAGGCTTCAGGTGAACTGCTATATCGCTCCACCAGTTCCAAGGGTAATTTAAGTTTGGGCGGAGGTACTAGCAAAGCGACAGAAGGCGTTCGAGTCTATAAGTTTCGGAAGGGTAATTATGAATATTGGGTGTGGGATGGCACGTTGGACAGTCAGCAGTCGGGAACTTTAGAAGTGTATAAAAACAACCGTATCTTGATGCAGAAATCTTGTAGGAAAAGTTGAATTCTCTAGCCTGACTAAATTAATCGATTACATACAACAAAGCAGGAGAATGTTATGACGAACTATGACTACATTGTGATTGGTGCAGGTTCGGCTGGCTGCGTTGTCGCCAACCGTTTGACAGAAGACAGTAAAACAACTGTGTTGTTGCTCGAAGCTGGCAACCCGGATACTAAACCGGAGATTCAAATCCCGGCAGAATGCTTCAACCTACTAGGCTCCGAGGTAGACTGGGCATACTTCACAGAACCCGAACCTTACCTCAATAACCGCAAAATCTTTCACCCGCGCGGGAAAGTCTTGGGCGGCAGCAGTTCGATTAATTTCATGCTTTATGTCCGAGGTAATCCTCATGATTACGATCGCTGGCAAGAATTGGGTAATCCCGGTTGGAGTTACCAAGATATATTGCCATATTTCAAGAAATCTGAAAACCAGCAACGAGGTGCTTCCGAATACCACGGTGTTGATGGCGAGTTGAGTGTTACGGATCTAATTTCCCCGGCACCGATATCTCAAAGATTTGTAGAAGTATCTGTAGCAATGGGATATCACAACAATCCTGATTTCAATGGGATGCAGCAAGAAGGTGCGGGACTTTATCAGATGACGATTAAAGATGGTAAGCGGCACAGTGCTGCTGCAGCATTCCTGGTGCCAATTCTCGATCGCCCCAATTTGACAACAACGACAGCAGCGTTGGTGACTCGATTGTTGTTTGAGGGAACCCGCGCCGTTGGGGTGGAATATATGCACGAGGGAACACTGCACCAAGTTAGGGTTAACCGGGAAGTGATTTTAAGTGCTGGCGCGTTCGATTCGCCTAAGCTGCTGATGCTTTCGGGCATTGGCAATCAAGAATACCTGGAATCATTGGGTATTTCTGTAGTAGTCGATTTGCCTGGTGTCGGTCAAAACCTCCAAGATCATCCTCTCATTCCTGTGGTACACCTGGCAACTCAGGATTTACACCCTGCAATCACCAGTAGTATCGTTGAAGCCGGATTGTTTTTACATAGCGAGGGTAATCTGGATGCTGCGCCTGATTTACAGTTGATCTTCAGCCCTGTTGTGTTGACATTCCCTCCTAGTTCTGATTCGGGGTTCACTGGTTTAGTATGTTTGATCCATCCTGAGAGTATTGGTAGTGTATCTTTACGATCGCCCGATCCGAAAGATGCACCAATGATTCGGATGAACTATCTCCAAAGTGAATCTGATATGCAAAAGGTGGTTGCAGGAATTAAATTACTCCGCAAAGTGTTTCAGACAAGTGCCTTTGATGAGTTTCGGGGTGATGAAGTCGCTCCCGGTGCCGGTGTTAACAGCGATGAAGCCCTCGAAGCCTACATCCGGGAAACGTGCAGTACGGTGTTTCATCCTGTCGGCACCTGCAAAATGGGAACTGACTCAATGGCGGTTGTAGACCCCGAATTACGGGTACGTGGAGTTGAGGGATTGCGTGTGGTAGATGCGTCAATCATGCCAACAATCACCACAGGAAATACGAATGGGCCGATAATTGCGATCGGCGAAAAAGCAGCCGATTTAATTCAAGCCGCAGGTTGCGTTTCACAGCAAGTACGTTTGGCAATGGAAAATTAACAGGAAGTGCGATCGATTAAATAGCCTTGACTATTTTTTTTCAACTATGAGCTAGCTCATAACAGTTGTTGATAAAAACTGTCAGAATAAAGGTAGTTCAAGGTTAGGAGGGGAGCGATATGACTCTCACAAAAGCAAACTTAACGGCATTAAAAGTAGAAACTCTCGCCAAACTCTATCTGGAAAGTAAGGCAGCCGAAATTTCAGATCGAACCATCGCCCAACTCTGTGATTGGCTAATGGGTGAGTTCCAGCAATTGCCTTTAAATCTACAATTTTCAGATTATATGCGTTACGAAAACGCAGAAGAAATGTTTGCAGATATCAAACAAGGGCAACTTTGGGTATCTGCTGAAAGTTACGATTCTTCGGTTTATCCCAATCCCATTTACGGGTTTATTTTTCAGGGAATGCACGATTACGACCATTACTTGACGGATAGTGAATTCAGTTTGGAAGGGGAAATCGTGGCTTACAAATTCACTGCAAAACGTGCACCGAGTTTAGACATCCAAAAAATTCTCTATTCCGAAATTGTGCTGCGCTCGGCTGCCTATCTTTATTTAGGACATATGGCTGCCCCTAAAATAGTTTTTCCGTAATCAATCGCAGAGGTAAAAGATCGTGCACGAATGTCCTTATTGTTCTTATCCATTACTACGGCACATTCACCACCATGAAATTTGCTGGTTTTGTCCCCACTGTTGGGCAACCATGCCTGCTCTTTCGGAAGTAAAAACCACTTCAAACATTAGCATAGGAGAAGCATGATGATGACCCAATATTGAAGCAGTTGTCGTTTGGGACTGAAGGCTCAGTTAGACTTGTGATGTTACAATCAAAAGACGTTACTTGCTTTCGTTGGAGGTTGGCTCGCGTATGATTGAGTTGCAATCAGATTTAGAATATGTAGTGAACGATCGCCTAAAAGTCTCTCTAGATGCGATCGCACGATTTTGCCAGCGCTGGAACATTGTCGAATTTGCCCTGTTTGGCTCGGTACTGCGGGATGATTTTCGCCCTGATAGCGATGTGGATGTATTAGTCACCTATGAGCCATCCCACCGCCTCACGCTGTCTCATTTATTGGGTATGCAGGAGGAGATAGAGCATTTATTTCACCGTTGTGTGGATTTGGTGGAAAAAAAGCAGTTAAAAAATCCCTATCGGCGATCGAACATTTTGAAAACCTATCGAGTGATTTATGCAAGCGGGCGATCGTGATAGTGGTTCACTTGTTCGACATGGCGCAAGCAATCCGTCGGATTCAATAGTTTACGGCTGATGTTTCATGCGACACTTACCTGGAAAGTGTTTTGATGCAAAGTGCCGTAGAGCTGCAGTTGGGGATTTTGGGGAAGGCCGCACGGAGAATTTCGATCGACTTTCAGCAGTTCCATCCCGAAATTGATTGGCGAAATAGGATTAACTTACGCAATATTTTGGTTCACCGTTATGACCAAGTGAATTCGGAAGTTATTTGGAATATTGTTACAAGTGTTTTGCCTAGTTTGCTGGTACAAGTAGAAAGATTATTGCCGCCGTTACCTGATGATAGTTGAGCGATCGACTGAAAAATATTCATAATTCCTAACTCTCTGGCTCCTTTAACGGTTCAAATACCAAAACAGAATCGATCGCCCCAATTGCCTCCGAAATTCGCAACTCGTGCCTTCCTCCGACAGTAATATACCGCTTGCCTTTCTTCTGAATCATCTCCAAAAACCACTCGTGCATAGTCATCCGTAAATGTTCGCTTTCTCGCGTTCCATCCTGAACAAACCCGAAATCCGGCTGAGTCAAAATATACAAATCATAGCGGCGGCTGTCTGCAATTTGCTCGATCGTCCGATGTTCCGAACCAACGTAACGTTTGTGCCAAATACAAGTAGCTAAAGAATCTGTATCGCAAATAACGACTTTGTTAGCGCGAGTAGCCATATGGTCTTCTATAACAGCTTGTTTCTTGGCAATTTCTACAAATTCATAGCTGTCCCAAATTTCAGGATCGGGCGAATATTGCCGGCCTTCCCAGTAACACCTGCCGTATTCGGGCACCCAAACAGTTTGGTAGTGCTGTGCGAGCGATCGTGCTAGGGTAGTCGTGCCGCTCGATTCTACACCCAGCACGCAGACTCGTTTGGCAAAATAAGCTTTGGCTGGGGGAGTCAGCATTTGCCAGTGTTCGGCTAGGTTCGATCGCAATTGCGTTCCAGAAATCGGGAATTTGAGCCGTTCGCGATCGACTGCAAAGTGTTGAGCTCCCATCAGTTTTGCCCAAGGTTCCCCGTAATCTTCTGAAGTAAAAGCGATATCGGGTTTTCGCCCGGAAAGCACCTCAAGAGTCCTCTGAGCCCAAGGTTCCGGGGCTTCCGGCAAATCGTCGAGCACTTCGATAACTTCTGCGTCGGGATGCAAAAACCGAATCCATTCGGCTCTAACGCTTCCTGCAACTGCTTGATTTGTTTTGTAACAGGCGAGAACGATTAAACGGTCAACCTTTTTTTTAGCTTCTCGAATTAAGTAGTCGTGTCCTTTGTGGAAGGGGTAAAATTTGCCGACAGTAACACCCAGTATCATAAAGATTGCTGCTGTTTTAACTTTTGTTCCGAGTAAATTCGCTGAAAATTTTGCAGCCCGTGAATTGCCATCAACCAAAATATCGCGTACAAAATACTCGTCAGATATAGCCCGCGCGAGGCATACAAGGGAACGTAAATCGTGTCTGCAACAATCCACAAATACCAGCTTTCGAGATAGCGTTCCATTAGGTACAACTGGGCGATCGCACTTAATATGGTCGTCATGGTATCCCAAAAAGGTGCTGCGCCGCCCAAAGATATTAATACTGTTCGCAAGCCAAATACGCCAACTGTAACTAAGACGCCTGTGAAGATAAGCCAGCGTTGGGAAATTCGGCATACAGGTTTTTCTGCGCTGTTTTCGCCGCCCCGCAGCCAAATATAAATTGCTTGCAAGCTCGTGATTAAATAGAAGAATTGAATCGCAACTTCGCCGTAAAGTTTAACTTGATAAAACACCGCAGCGTAGGCGATAACTCCGATTAAGCCGATCCACCAGCCGAGGGGATTGTTTTTAGCCAGCAGCCAAACGCTCCAAGCAGAAGCGATCGCGGCGATCGCTTCGATTAAGTCGAGTTGGATAGGGACAAACCGCTGCACTGAAAGCAGGAGCAAGAAGACGCTTGCTGCGAAGCCGATTAAGTTTGGCAGGTTGGCTTTTTTCATGGCAATCCCGATTTCGGCTGGCTATATGGACTGCGAAATTAAATCCGAATCCTTTTTTTCTTTTGAGCGATCGACTGAAAAATCTTCATAGTACGATCGCTCAGTATTCACATCCCACAAATCGTGCTTTTCGCCGAGAATATTTCTCGCCGCCAGCAACCCCGTCAGCATAGAATGGTCTTGATTGTTGTATCGGTGCATACCGTTTCGCCCGATCGTCTGCAAATTCTCAATACCCTTCACAAAACCTTCAAGTACCTGCAAATGTCCGCGATATTCCCCATCATAAACTGGATAAGCTTTAAGTTGCCGTATGACAACTCCATCTTCAACCTCAGCAGTTGTTGCTAACCCCAAACCAACCAACTCGCGAGTTGCTAATTCCACAAGTTCAGCGTCCGACATTTCCCAAATCTCGTCGCCTACACTGCAGAAATATTCCATTCCCAAACAACTTTTGCTGACATCGGGAACTAACGCGGCGCTCCAATTCTTAAAGTTTTGAATTCGTCCCACTTTGACTTCGGGAGAGTGAATGTAAATCCAGTTGTCAGGAAACAAATCCTTGCGATCGACAATCAGCGCTACAATCAAAAAATCTCGATATTTGAGCGATCGCGCGGCGTGCAACACCTCTTCTGGCGGCTGCGGTTTCAGCCTCGCTATCAGCGCCGATATCGGCATACTCGTAATGAAATTATCCGCCGAATATTGAACTAATTCTCCGTTTTGCTCCGCAGTAATACTTTTAATCTTATTACCTTCGCGCTCAAAGCTAATCACCTTAGTATCGAGATAAACTTTGCCGTCTTTATTCTCCACAGCTTCCGCGAACTTTTCCCACATCATCCCCGGCCCCAAAGCCGGATAATCAAACTCTTTGATTAATGTTTTAGTATCGTTGCTGCCAAACAAAGCATTAATAATTGCAGTCGTCAGCGACAATCCTTTAATCCGCTGCGCCGCCCAATCTGCTTGAATTTCCGAACAAGGAATGCCCCAAACTTTTTCAGTGTAAGTCTTAAAAAATGTTTTGTACAAACGTTCGCCAAAACGATTGATCACCCACTGTTCAAAAGTTGTTTCTTCCGGCAGCGGCCAAATTCTAACTTTCAGATAACTCAAAATAATTAGCGTACTCTCAATTATGCCCAAATTAAACAGAGTATTGAAGGCACTAATCGGATAGTTAAAAAATTTACCTCGATAAAAAATTCTGGACAATCGCGGCACTTTAATAAACTCATTTCCCAGTACCTCTTGCCACAACTGTTGCACGGCTTCAACTTTAGTATAAAAGCGGTGGCCGCCAATGTCGAAACGATAGCCCTTGTAGGTTTCCGTGCGAGCTATTCCCCCAACTTTATCGCCTTTTTCTAGTACAACAGGGATAATGCCTTGTTTGACGAGCTCGTAGGCAGCAGTCAAGCCCGCAGGGCCCGCACCGACGATCGCAACCGGATAATGTTTCACTCAGCCTACCTCCAGCTTTGTTTATCGAACTATACAATTATTTATAACTTCTAAAATAGATAGATGCACCCGTACATACCCTGAGAAACTATCGATCGATCTGATGTTGAAGCGCAATGGGCATTGATTGATTCAGCGGTACCGGCAAGCTAACCTTGGCAGTCAAGGGCTTTTTTTGGGACAAATGACGAGCCGTGCCGATCGCAAATGCCAGTCCGCTGTAAAAATAGAAAAGCCAGTGCCAAGGAATTGTTTTCAGAGCAAATATGAGACCGTGTTTTTGCTGAAAAAATCGATAAAGCGGTGCATTAATTGCTACCAGTGGCACAGCTACAAACGGCACAGCTAGCAAGCAGTTCAGCGACCAACAGGTTCCCAAAACCAGAAGCAGCATTGCATAAGTTAAAATCACGCTGAGCCGGTTCGACACTTGCAAGTTGAGGTCGTTATTCAATTGGCGATCGCGCCAAATAAGTTCTGTCCAAGGCAGCGCTCGGTAAAAAAAGTCAGCTTTCACCATCCCCATCGCCTCCCAGCGCTTTAAGTGCTTCACCTGCAATGTTTTGCACAGCCGAATTTGATAACCTGCTTGTTTCAAACGGTAGCCGAATTCAATATCCTCGATCGAAGCTTGGCGGTAATTCTCATTAAAGCCACCCATCTGCAAAAAAATTTCCCGGCGAATCACTCCGCAAGCTCCCCAAAAAGTCGAAGCTTCTTCGTTACCGGTTTGGTGCACGTAGTGGTGCAGCAAGTTCCTGTACTGCGACAGAAAATCTGGATCTCCAGGAGCATCGTCGTAGGAGCCGATGAAAGCAGTCAAGTGGGGATTATTTTTGAACACCGATATCGCATAACCCACCGCTTCAGGACAAACAGCCACATCAGCATCCACAAAAAACAGAATATCTCCCTTCGCAGCTTGCGCTCCCAAATTTCTCGCTCGGGCTGGGCCCCCGCATTCAGGAATTCTAATTAATTTTGCCCCGAATTCCTTTGCAAGTCGCCAAGAACCGTCGCTTTCGCCATCTGCTACTACAATAATCTCGATCGGTCTGGGCACAGCTTGAGCCAGTTTTGACAAACAGGTGCGGAAGTAAGAACCCCCGTTGTGGACTGGGATAATCACGGATACAGTCGGGTCAGCGGTAGAAATCATCACCTAAATAACTTAAATTACACGGGCCAAAATTTGCTTGAATTTAAATGGTGTTTTTTCATGAAGAGCAAAATTAACTCTACTTTTTGTTTATAACTCGATTTCTGTTTCTATTCAACTAAATTTTTGCTCTTCATGGCAATAATCTGCATTTTTCCCCCTTCCTGCCTGCTATTCTAGGCTTGATCTTCCTTAAACTCACCTGATGCAGACAACAGCTTTACGAAATCTTTAAATATGTCATTGTTTTTGTAAACTTGAGAAAAAGCCCCACCAGCCATTGTATCTGACACTGTTCCACCACAAGACTTTGATTTTAGAAATATGTATCAAGTATCAAATATAACATTAAGTAAGTATACTGAAAAAAGTCAGCAGAAGCGTCGATTTTAGATACTTCGACTTCGCCCTACAAGGTTGAGATTTACTTGCAACGTCGGTGAATCACCGAAGCTTGAACTTTCCTCTAAAATTTGGGGCTCTCCCCGACAGGAGTACGCGGCACCTTACCAGTGTTGGAGCGGACTCAGAAATTTACAAATACAATTTATTGTGCAGAGCTCATTCGCGAGGGACTCTTGCACTAAGTCTGTATCCCCACCGCTGTAACAATGCACATTTTAAGAAATATGGCAATATACTTAAAACATACATTTGAATTTTTTTAACAGTGTACGATCGACCTTTAGTGATTTGCTAACATACCATTAGCTCGCTTTCTTTGAGCCAAAATTTTCACCTACACAAATTTTTATCCTGCATGAACACCTTCCAAAACAATTTAAAACCACCATTAGTTTCAGTAATCATACCAGCTTACAACGCCGAAAAATTTATTGCTAAAACACTAGAATCTGTCTTATCTCAAACCTATCAAAACATAGAAATTTTAGTAGTAGACGACGGCTCAACAGATACAACAGCCGAAATTGTCAAATCTTTTGCCCAAAAAGATAGCCGAATCATCTTATTGCATCAGTCAAATGCCGGAGTCGCCGCCGCTCGCAACCTAGCAATAGAAAAATCCCAAGGCGAATACATTGCACCCATCGATGCCGACGATATTTGGTATCCGCAAAACCTAGAAAAACAAATAGAATGCTTAACAAAATCAGAACCCACTGTCGGAGTTGTCTATTCCTGGTCAGTTGACATCAACGAACAGGACTTACTCACAGGCGGATTTTACAACTCCACCATCGCCGGAGAAGTTTACCAAGCATTAGTTTATAAATATTTTATCGGCAATGCCAGCTCATCCCTAATCCGCCGCGCTTGCTTTGAAAAAATTGGCGGTTACAACTGCAAATTAAAAGCAGAAAATGCTCAAGGCTGCGAAGACTGGGATCTGCACCTCCGCATAGCCGAACATTATCAATTTATAGTAGTGCCAGAATATTTAGTTGGCTACCGCCAGATTGCCAGCAGTATGTCTTGCAACTATGCAGCAATGGCAAAAGGTCATTCTTTAATTATGGCCAATGTCCGGCAGCAACATCCCGAAATTCCTAGCAACATTTATCGCTGGTCTAGCAGTAATTTCTATATTTATTTAGCAGTAAAAAGCAACCGCAGCGGCAATCATCGCAGTACATTATTTTGGCTGGCTCAAGCTTTTAAAGAAGATTTATTTATGTCACTATTGCGTCACAATCTCTACTTGCTGTCAATAACCAGCCTTTTAAAAATTATAGTTTCACCGCCCACTGAATCTGGCTTAAAATTAAAACCAACATCAGAATCGAGTGAAGAGACGACACTTGCGACGATTGAGACGCGGACGAAAGTTCACAGAATGCTACCGTCGCAGGTGTATGAAAGAATGCGGTTTAATAGTTTAATAAAATGATAGATATCAACTTTATTTGTCTAGTGCGGGTTACGGATTTTACTAGGCATCAATTTTATTTGTCTAGTGCACTTATCACCTTTTTTTACTGCTAAAATGATAGCGTCATATCAATTTCGGTTGCACTCACGCATGATATTAACAGTCAACAGTCAACAGTCAACAGTCAACAGTCAACAGTCAACAGTCAACAGTGAATTTACTATTCCGATGCTAACGGATTTGATATCAAGCGAATTCGTAAAGCATCCATCAAATCATGTTTAGTCAACCAATCTTTCACTTCAGGAGTTAAAAGACTCAAAGTAGCACCCTCATTAGCAGCAATTCTGAGAAAATTCAGCACTGCTTCAGGGACTTCATCAGCATCCAGTTTATCCCAGCATTGCTTCAATTGCTCAATTAGCCGATCGACTTTCTCAAAATCCTCACTGCTTTGGGGAATTGAGTTTGATCCCTGAATTTGCAACTCTAAAGATCTAATTTGTTGAATAGTTGGCTTAAATGCCGAAACTTTATCCAGCACCTTCAGGACTTCCTGATTCGTGCTCGGCATCTTTTCAGTTCGGTACAACCTCCAAGCGTGACTCAATTGCTCTCTCAGAGCATTTTGTAATTGATTTACCTTAGAGTTGAAACTATTTTTGTTGTTAAAATTTTGATTGTCGATAATCCACTCAGGATCTTCCTGAAATCTTGCTTCAACATTAGCAATTAATTCTAGCAAGCTGTCTGCTTTTTGAGTTAAATCAAAATTGACAATTTCTCTTTGGCGAAAAGCTCTCAAAGATTGCACAAGAGGTATAGTTTTAGCGACAGCTTGCTCGATTTGGTTTTGTCTAGATTGAAACGCTTGAAAATTCTCTGCATACTTCCGAAGATTAATTATCTTTTGAGACAACTCACTCAGTTGATGGGAGTTTTGTAATACCATATTGTTTATCCTTTAATCTCACTAATTAGATTCCGCAATTTTACCAATCCATCTTGAATATCTCTATGACTAGATTCTACTGTTCCACCGCCTGACGCTTCTAACTCCTCAATCCGGTTTTTGACCTCGCTTAGAGAAGCATCAAGAAAATTATTGGTACTATTGAGAAAGTCCGAAGATTCTGTCATTGCTTTTTGATGATTTTCGCTGAGATATTTAAGCAGCTTCCCCGGTTTACTATCGAGATTATCTTTCTCAGTTTGCACGCGCTTCATGTTATCTACATAGCTAGAAAGCCCGATCGCCTTAAACTGTTTTATGACCGATGTTAGGTCGTAAAAATTCTTCCGACCCCGAATTACACCTGCTTTGCTTGCTTCCTCCATTGCCTGTTTAACAACATCAGCAACATCCTTTTTATTGAAGTTTTCTCCTAATTCAGATACAAGAGAATGATAAACAGCGAGTTGCCGATCGCACTCTTCTTGAATTGCTTTTTCTAGAAGTTCATCCACCGCTTGACGCGCTTTATCAATTTCGGGAAACTTCTCCCGAACATCGGTTGGAATTTCACATTGAGGCTGCCAAGTTTTGCTAACCTGTTTCAAAGGTTCCAAAATTTGAACAGTATCAATAATTTGAAAGTGTTTAGAACTTCCTTTCGTGCAAGCTGTGCGACTGGTAACAATTTGTAGTAAAGCATCGCGGTGTTTTTGTAAAGTACCAAATAGCTTTTTCCAAGTAGCTGAACGATGTTCTAAATCTTTTGGCTCTAGTTTGAGAAACAAAGCATCGATCGAATCTTCAGTAGAATTGGTAGAATGTCCGGCCATTGTGGTGGCGATCGCCAGTAGTTCAACTGCCGCAGGTACAGGGCTCCAGGGTTCCCCAGACTCGCGGGGATACAGGCGAATCTGCTCAACTACATACTGACTCCATCTTTCCAGTTGTTTAGCATAGGTGCGGAAGTAGCGATCGCCCTCCGGGAACTTCCAATGCTTGTAGTGCTTGTATTGCAACATACCTTGAAAGGCGATCGCCGTTTCCCGACACTCATCTGCATCATCAGGATGCAGAGGAAGAGATAGTTTAACTCCAGAAATCGTCTCCCTCGTCACCTTTGGACTCACAAAAGTAATATTTCTGCTTTTAAAATATGTCGTCCCACTACTAGCAAAAACCCCCTTAAGCAGTATTTCCGTATCCCATTCGATCCGCTCGCCGATAGCCGAGTAAATCAACGGCCGCAGTTCCCCAGCGATATCTTGCGGGAGACCTTCTCCATTGTTCCACCTATCAATAAATTCTTTTTGCCTAGTCAGCTTGTCGGGAATTTGTGCGGCTGTCGTCTGATTATTTTTAGTTGTAGAGATCGAATCAAATTGATAATTACTAACTGAAATCCTAGATTCTTGAACACGCGAAACAGATGATATTTTTTTTATTTGCTGAACCTCCCCGCCCAGCGCCGGAATATTAAATGCAGAGTGAACTTCTGGGTGCAAATCACAAAGATCGTTACTATCCCCCCACAAATCAAGGAGAGTCTGGCGGCGATCGCCATTTTGTGGATCCTTAGCTTGAATATCTCCCTGAAGCAAAGCACTCAGCCGCATCTTCCCAAAGTGTTCCCGCACAGAAATAGCAGGAAAATCTCCTCGCTCGATATCAGCAGCAGAATTTTCTAGCGTCCACTTCAGAACATCTTTAATCAAAATTCGAGGGTTAAAATTGCCTGGGTTAACTCTCGCCAGCATTTGCTCTAACGCTTCCGAAGTAAAAGGATATAAACCAAAATTGTCTGCTTCTGAAAAACCTGCATGACAAGCTAGTTTGTGTTCGCATTCATTGCAAGCACTAGCTAGAGGTTCTCGATCCGAATCTTCACGATTGCGAGAGTCAGCCCAATTTTGAATTATTTTCTCCTCCAAACGCACCGCGTTGAGATAGTTTGCCACAAATTTTTTGATATCTGCATAGTTCACTAAAGATTGTTCGCCCACTGTACCGATGTCAAGATTAACGCTAAAAGTAATCCGCTGTTTTACAGTATCTAACCTCAAACCATCAAAATAGCCCGTAGTACAAGCTAGCGCCGTTCGGATCGCGCACAAAGATTTGCCTCCTGCTTGCTGAGGCTGCGCTAAAACTGCTTCTAAAACTTCGCGATCGATGCCTTGCAATTTAGCAAAATCTTCAATCAGCAAAACTAACTCTATTCCTTGTTCTGCTAAAGCTTCCCGAACTTCCCCCATCAATCTTTGCAAATCTTCCCGCCCCAAGCTCAAAACCTGAGCTATGGCTTCATCTAAATGTCGGTTCAACCAATCTACAGTTGCTTTTTGAGTATCTTCATCAGAGATGAGAAAGCTATAAAAATCGCGTGCTTGCTGCCCTGCGTTTTGTAAGTTTAAAATATTGAGAGGCAAATCATTTAGAGAAAAATGCCGCCGTTCTTCAACAATTTCTACCGTATCTCGCTGTCCGAGAATGTGGACAACCAATTGATCGATAATACCTCCATCCTTTAGCCAGTGTTCTTTTCGGAAAAATGGATCGTACAGAAAAGAATCAACAGTACCCACTAGGTAATCTTCCACGTCCGACAGTTTAGTGCGATCGCCCCGACCATTCGGGCCAACCGCAGCCGCAAGCTGATTCAGAAGTTGTTCCCGCGCTTGGGCTTCAGTTAAGGTGCTAGTGGCTCGATTTAAACGCTGCCGGTATTCATCAAAACTTGCTCCTTCCATCCCTTCTAATATTAAATTGATAATATCTTTGAGATTCGTGCCAATTTTTGGAATCAGCAAAACTCGGCGCTTCTGTGTCGATGCTATATTCGCAGCTAGCCAACGAATCAGGTGAGATTTTCCCGTCCCAGAGCTTCCTAAAACTGGCACAAAAGCGAAATCTTGTTCAGCTAGAAAATCTTTCAAAAATTGTTCCTCACTGTAGGAAACTCGCGACGGTGCTTCGATTAGTTCCTGGCGGTACATAGCAATTGGATGGTGAGTTGCCAGAAATATACTATCTGGAGTTTGGGTAGCCTCCACACCCATCACCCGGCGAACGCGATCGACATCCCAGCAAACAAATTTTGTAAAAGTCATGGTTCTACTCCCGTCAAAATAATATGAGAAAATCCTACTTCTTTGTCTGTACTTGGAAAGATGAATAAATCAGCATCCGACTCCCTTATCAGCTTGATGCAACCATCATCTTGAAGGCGAAATAAAGCAAAAACCGTGCTAGTTGATAAGTGATTTGGTAAGCGACCACCAATTTTTTCTTCAACCTGTTCTCGAAATTTTCCAGTTTCAAAAACCGGGCATTTTTTAGCTAGGCGATCGATAAAATCTCGAATTGAAAGTTTAGCTTTTGCTTCTCCTTGAAATAAATCATTTAAATTTCGTCTGAGATAAGCAGTTGGCTCAGCAACAACAAGTTTTTTGTTGGAATCTGAAGCATGACTCCAAGCAAACCCTAAATAACACATCCAATCCTCGACTTGACCAGACAGGGTATTACTGGATATTTTCAAATCTAAAGACTCAGCAACTCCCTGCTCTGCGACCAGCTTTTCTACTTTTTCCCATGTATCGGGAGCATCATAAATATCCTGTGCTAAATACCATGCTATTAACCGGCCTAAATCTTCTTCATCTTCGTTATCAGCAGCAAAAAATAGCTGTACCAGCGTATTAGGTAACAACTGATCGCCTGTCTGAGGATGTCGAGATGCTTCGGGAAGCTGAGGATTTATAGCAATATCTTCATTGTCTGCGATTAATAATCCACACTTGATACTTTCTCGCAGCGCAGCATCAAACATCGGATGTTCGGCAGTTTTGTTTCTCCCTTCTGACAATTGATCGGGAGAAAGCAGGCGAGTTAGTTTTTCCTTGTTTTCGCGCTGTTTTGGCGCTTGAAGTAAATATCTAAATATTCCTCGCATTCTACTAGGAGTAGCTAAAGCAGTTTTTAAGACGCTCATAAATTAACCTCCCTGCAAAACTGGTTAAACATCAAGTATCTGCCTGAAAAAATATTAATTAGCTTGCGGTCATCGCGACTCGGATCGGGTGTATCTACGGGAAGCATAATGATTAGCGGAGCTTGAGAAGTTCTGTTGAGTGACAGATAGTTGTGAGGGATAGCCTTTCCGGGTGGATGAAATATCAGGGTCGGAATGCGCGGCATCAGCATGGGTTCGTATTTTTTAAACAAAAATATACAAGCATCGGCAATTGCCTTTATTTCTGCTATCAAGATAGTCTGAAATTCATCAGGAAGCACTAGATTATTAATTCCCTGATCGATTAACCAGTTAAAAACTTTCGAGCTTTTGAGTCTCCAGCTTTGAGCTTCATGAGAATCATAGAAAACGAGCATTAACTTATCTTCTCCCAGCAAGGATTTTAGTTTTTCACTTACAACAAAATTTGGTTCCTGCCATACAGGTAATGGCGCGGGCATAATTCCAGAAAATAGTGCTTGCCCGTTTTTTCTGCAAACAGGACATCCATTACAAGCGCGAGAAACTATCACCGATTTTCTGGCTTCTGGTACTGCACGGGCGGGTATGGTGTAAGCTTCAGCCAAAATTTCGGAAATACAGCGTTTCGGCCGCAAAACCTCGCGCATTAATTGTAGATTTTTATAGCTCCAGTTTTGGCGCTGTTGGCGAATTGGCTCTACTTTATGTTCCCAAGTTTGACGGTTGAGGTGCGATTCATCCCGGATACGGATGAACCGGGATTTTCTGTGAACTTCCCCAGCTTGGTTATAATCTGCTTCCGATCTAAAACTTCTTCTTCGCGGCGGTTCGTCAGCATCGATATTGATTAAACCCGATCGACTCATCAGCGTTAAAGTGCGGATGTTCCAAGCCTGATTCTGTTCGCTGTTCATGTCAATATCTTCTGGTTTTGAGGATGGAGCAAGATTCACGCGAACGCGAAAGCGACCATCGGGGAACATTTCTTTTTTCAAAAACATACTTTTCCACCGTTGAAATCCCCGATCGACCGTAATGGCAGATTTGTCATTAAGCGATTTGGCAATCTCTAAGTCTTGAGTGGTATGTAGGGTGAGCGAGATTGCTGCTTTGCCGTCTCGACCTCCTCGACCGACTTCTTGATAAAAGCGATCAATAGTTTCGGGGATGCAGACATGAAGCACGGCTCGAATATCTGACTGATCCACACCCAATCCGAAGGCAGAAGTAGCCACAATTATATCAACTCGTCTCTCGCGCAAGTTTTGAATCAGTTGAGAGCGTTCTTCTGGACTGGATTCCCCGGTCATAATTGCACACCGTTTGAATCCAGCGGATAATAAATCCTGTTGCCATCGCCTGACATCTTCGCGTTTTGTGGCGTAAATAATCAGAGGGCGGGGAAGATGATAAACTGCTTCCATTAATCGCTGTTTTCTGATTTTTTCACTTTGACACCAAGCAAACCAGTAGGAAGGTTCAGGCCGCAACTGTACGGCAGATATTACTTGAAAATTGCCTGGTTTGCCAAATAAAGTTTCCAGGGTATCTAAACAGGATTCTGTTAAGGTTGCAGTTAGCAATAAAGTTGTAAAAGAAGTCCAGCGCAACAAATCTCTTCGCAAGCCGGGGAGTTCTTGAAAAGCAGGGCGAAATTCATCGCCCCACTGCTCGACGATATGCGCTTCATCTATTACTAAATACCGTAGCATTTGTAATTTGGCGGCTTCGTAAAGAGCAGGTGCGAGAGACTTCATCAAGCTTTCAGGTGAGGTGAAAACGATTCGCTGAGTGCCGTTGCAAATGCGATCGCGAATTTCCTGCCTTCTCTGTTGTCCTTGCCCGGATTCATCGCTATAATAGGCAGTCGGATGGTTCACAAAACGTTTCAAAGCTCGTTCTTGGTCAATGGCTAGTGCTGTAGTTGGCACTACAACAACTGTTACACCAGCATTTTGCGATCGCAACAAAGCCGGCAGTTGAGCGCAAAGACTTTTCCCCGATCCAGTAGGCAGATTAATCGCAAGTGTCGAATTTTTAGGAGCCGTCAAAACAGCCCGAATTGCTTCACGTTGCCCTGCACTCTGATACTTCTGTAACTGCACCAATTCCAGAAAAGGATCTCCCTCTACTGGCTCGTAATTTCGGCGCTCTTCCTGATTAAATACGGGTTGGTCTGGGGGATATCTTTGGGAAAAATCCAGCCAATCTGGCTGCCAAGAATGAGCGCTAATCAGATAGTAATCTGCATCTTCGCTCAATATATCGATGCCGCTTTGTTGCCACATTTCGCGATCGGGGAAAGGGAAAGTTCGAGGTACTTTCAGAGTTTGGGGCATCCCGCCCTGTCGCTCATCTTCCCGCCGCAGAACCTGACGGATCAGAGCCGCAATATCTCCCATTCCCGGCGCGTAAGAAGTTCCCGCAGCATCCAAAGTTTCCAGCAAGCGCCTGTGACAAGCTTCTGGAAAATGACTTAAATCCGCAGGAATCTTACCTGTTTGGAGAATTTCTCTGAGTTGTTGAAAAGAATCAGTCATCACTCATCACCCCCTTCCTGAGATTCAACCGGAGGTCGCCCAGAAACAATGATGAATCCTACAGAATCAAGCTTAATTCCGGGATGCCGAATTCCTTCTAAAATAGCTTGACTTAACGCAGTTTCTATGTTCACTTCTTTTGCTAATAAAAAATGCGAAGTTTGTTCGTTTTCAGCCAGTCGGTTGAGGCGCAGCCGCAGTTGCTCTAGTCTATTTCCTAGTTTCTGGTCGGCGATTCGGGCGCGTTCTTCGCAGAGTGAGATGAAAAAAGTGCGATCGCGCAACAGTATTTCAGAAGTCTCGCGCGCCTGACTGCATAAATCTGCCCACTTACTCTCATCAACAAACTCATTGAGCACCGATAATCGACTTTTGGCTAAATTGTAATCTCGGCAGGGACGAGAACTTTTACCATTGTACGAACCTTGCAGAATCTTCAAAAGAGCTTCATCTTCAACAATGCTCATTGGTTCGTACCGAGCATCAAGAAAAATGGTCTCTACAATAGGGGGAAATAGCGCATCTGTGCGTCGCTTCAGAGATTTAAATTTACTACTATCCTGCTCCAAATCTGTTAAAACTTGCTGGGCTATTTCCAAATTAGCCTCGACTACATAATTAAAGCGAAAACCGAACCATTCCATCGCTTCTCCAGCATCCCAAGATTCATCGCACCGCCACATCGCAAAGGCTTGACCTCGGTCATCCCAATGAATATAAGATGCTAGCCCTTCCACAAATCCTTCCCCAATACGGTAGAGATTGACACCAGGATGTTGAGTTGATATTCTCCGGTTATAAGTACCAGATATTTCTCCACAATTAGCAAAGTGAGTTCTTAGATCGCTAAGGGAAATTAAAGTCCGCGCAGTATGTTGATAATGCTGCACTTTTGCTAAATTCAAATCGTCAATTTGCTTGAATTTTAGTGCTTGACAAATCCAGTCTTCAGTTGCTAGTTTAATTTCTTGATGGCCAGCGTCATAATCATCTAAAGCTTGAAAATACTCGGTAGCATTTTCATCCTGAGCATCAATTTCATCTAAAGCATTTTGTTCGCTAATTTTCACCTGTTCCTCAGCAATTCCTTGCCGGATCGAGTCAATTTTTTCTAAAAGTCCGCTAGCGCCAGCTTGAAACATCACTGCTTCAAGTTCCGGCAGTTTTTCATCTACATAAAACTGAAGACTGGCAATTGATTGCTCGAAAATGCCGAAACCACTTTTTAATAATTCATACCAAGCACTGTGAGGGCTGTCTTCTAGGTCTGCACCTGCAAATACTGTAAACTGAACATTCATCGGACGACCAATGCGATCGATCCTGCCAATCCTTTGTTCTAAACGATTTGGCGACCAGGGAAGATCGAAATTAATCATCCAATTCACAAATTGGAAGTTGCGGCCTTCTTCACCAGAGGAATCACAAACAAGGATAAAACATTTTGGGTCATTTTTGAACCGAGCGAGGTTTTTTTCAACCTGAGAGCGTTCCATCCCTAATTGATGGCTAGCTACAGTTTCTTGACCCAAAGTGTCTGATAAGTACCGAAAAATTTCATTACCTGTTTTGACAAAACTGGTGAAAATGACAATTTTAGGTAAGGTATCTCCCGGTATAGGTCTGCGAATTCGCTGTTGCAATTGTTCGAGCAATTTATGAATGTTGCTGCGATAAGATTGGAGTTTGAAACACTCAGATAAATGATAGATGAGAACTATTTTGAGTAATTCGATGCGATCGCCATCTTCTGAAGGTTCTTGAATAATTCGCAGCAAAGATTCCAGGATTTCTGCTTCTCCTGAAAATTTGGGAGTTTCACTCAAAATTCTGGCGCTATCCATCCCAAATTCCTGAGTTATGCCAGCATGGGTGATACAATTTAAACGGACTTCAACTACCTGTTGCAAGATTCCCAGCCAAGTACCAGCAGCACGGAATAACAGCAGAAAAATGTGTTGATATTGTTGTTCTTTGGGGGCGATAGTGCGCCATTCGTCGATGAGTTCGTGAATTTGGGGCGATCGCTCATCTAATTCATATTCTACTTTTGGTATGATATTGCGATCGAAAATTACATCTTCTACGGAAGCGCGACGGTTACGCAGCATTCGACGGTGCAAGCGATAGGTGTCGCTGATGTGGGTGCGAATCGATCGCACAATTCGATCGCGATCGGCGACAGGTGTTTCTTTAGTCTGCAAGCAAATTTGCAACTCATCTGCAAGGTTTAGCAGATACGGATCTTCCGCAAACAGATTACGCAGTTGGTTAAGGTTAGTTTTAAGAACAAAAGGATTTGCTCCTTCCTTAAATGAGAGTAAAACTCTACCGATTTGTTGGCGGTTTTGCACCCTCGCACGAAAACCTTCCAAATCGTTAAGTTGATAGGTTATTGGATCTAGTAAGTGCAGCATCGCCAGGAAATCTTGCTCGTGATTTAGAACTGGGGTTGCAGATAATAGGAGTAGGCGCTCGCTTTGATGGGCGAGGTGTTTGCAAGTCTCGAAAATCCCGCGCTTCACCGAATCTGAAGAAGTAGCCATTGCTGCGACGTGATGCGCTTCATCTAAAATTAAAAAGCCTAAATCGCCCTTCGGGCTGATTCGATCGACATTTTCTACTGCAAGCACCTGCACTCGATTGTCCGAGTCAGAGATATAAAATTTATTTTTTAATTCTTGAAGCCATTGTTCGAGCAGGTATTGCGGTACTAATACCACAGCCCGTCCCTGGGGGTAGTCGAGAAGATATTGGCGAACAATAGCACCCGATTCGATCGTCTTTCCCAGTCCAACTTCATCTGCTAACAGGTAACGTTGAATAGGATCTTCTAATACCCGCCGGACAACTTCAACTTGATGGGGATAAAGGTCAATATTGGCAGAAATCAGTCCTGTCATCCCGCGACTGACAGCGCGTTGTTTAGTCAGACACTTAACAAAAGCTAAACGTCGATCGTGAAAGTAAGGTGTTTCTTGACCTTTCAGCGCTATAATTGCGATCGGATCGGCAATGGGGATATTGCAACGCACGCAAATATCTCGTTCAACGGCGAATTCTGTTTGGCGATCGGGTAAGTCAATCTCGTATCTACAGCTATCTTCATCCCAGGCAAAAATCCGACCAACTCTCCAAGTTTGTTTGCTTTGAGACCAGAAATAGCACCTCGTCTGAGGTTTCAGCCTAACTCGATAGAGCAAACTTAATGCTAAGGTTCGTTCTTTCCGGTCTCCTACCGAACAAAAATACTCAACTAAGGCATCTGAATTAAATATTTTAACAACTTTTCCTATACCGAGGTCATTGTTGCGCGATCGCACCAGATCACCAAGCTCAATCATAATTCGCCTCTCCTCAGAGCGATCGGTTGCTTTGCAAAAAACTTAGCCAAAATTCTAGCCGCAGAAACTAAGTTCCCGACTAGCTGGCTAACCTGTGTCTTTAAATTTTGTTTGTAAATTTTGAAGGCTGACTCGCAGAAAACCAACTTGTACCATAGGCAATATCCTAGGCTCAAACTGCCGAAGTCAATCAAAATCAGGGTTAAAAAACCCTTTGATTGAGTTTACCCTGTTTAACTAAAAAATTCTAGTCTAATATAATTTTATTTATAATACGGACGCATTCCGAGACCGAGAAACCGGGTTTTTGACCAAAATTAATGGTGATTAACCAGTATTATCGTAAAAACCCGGTTTCTGCTAACCCGGACGCATTCCGAGACCGAGAAACCGGGTTTTTGACCAAAATTAATGGTGATTAACCAGTATTGTCGTAAAAACACGGTTTATAACCACCGTAGGTAACTCGCGTCCAATCTAAGCGTGAGAAGCTGTAGCAGTTTTAGCTTTTGGCTGCTGACCGTCAGACGAAAGCGATTCCCCTTCAATAAACGATCGCAACATCCAAGCCATTTGTTCGTGCTGTTCCATCAAACCAGTCAAAAAGTCGGCGGTTCCGTCATCCTTGAACTCTTCACCACACTGTTCAACGTGTTTGCGGAGATTGCGAATAACCAGTTCGTGATCGTCAACCAAACGCGATACCATCTCACTTGCTAAAGGCAAATCGCCGACGTGTTCCTTAATCGAACCATACTTGAGAAAACCCTCAGCAGTACCAATTGGGTAGCCGCCTAAAGCTCTAACCCGTTCGGCCATAGCATCAATATTCTCAGTCAATACCTGGTAGTGTTCTTCCCACAACTGGTGGAGCGATCGAAACTGCGGGCCAACTACATCCCAGTGATACTTTTTAGTTTTGATTAACAGCAGATAAGCGTCAGACAGGTCGTGATTCAAAAGTTCGATAACACCTGCACGTTGCTCGTCAGATAGACCTATATTTAACTTACGCATTGAAATAATTTCCTCAATTCTTCTAACTAGACATTTATTAAAACAAATTTTGCCAGCCGCTGACATCAACCCAAAGGACGATCGCACTTTTAGTCAAATATCTGCATTTCAGGTTAAAGTAATCGCAATATAGATACCTTTAGATAGATGTCATGCAGCTTTTTGTTCCTGGCCGCCTTTGTCTGTTTGGCGAACACAGCGATTGGGCAGCCGCCTATCGCCCCCTCAATCCCGCTATAGCAAAAGGCTGCACTCTGATAGCCAGTACAAATCAAGGAATTTATGCTGAAGTTAAGGCGCATCCCACACACTTGATTTTGCGAGCTGCTTTAAATGACGGCACCAAAATAGAAGCTGCACTCCCGATGGAAAAAAATCGTCTGCTTGCTGAAGCACAAACAGGAACTTTTTTCAGTTATGCAGCCGGTGTGGCGGCTCAATTTCTCACCTACTACCGCGTGGGAGGAGTAGAGATTGACAATTATTTAACAGATTTACCAATTCAGAAAGGCCTGTCTTCCAGCGCCGCAATTTGCGTATTAGTAGCGCGCGCTTTCAACCGCTTATACGATTTAAAAATGAACGTGCGCGGTGAAATGGAAATGGCTTATTTAGGCGAGACTGCAACACCTTCGCGCTGCGGCCGCATGGATCAGGGTTGTGCCTATGGAAATCGCCCGATTATGATGATTTTTGACGGTTCTCAAATGGATGTTGTTGAGTTAAAAGTTACCAAAGATTTGTTTTTTGTACTCGTAGATTTGGGCGCTAGCAAAAACACTCAAGAAATCCTGGCAAGTCTCAATCTGGCTTACCCCTTTGCTGCGAATGAAGTAGCAGCAAACGTGCAGCTATATCTCGGTGCCATTAGTTCACAAATTACGCAGGATGCAGCCGCAGCTTTACAGCAGGGAGATGCGGTTAAACTCGGCGAGTTGATGAAAGTTGCCCAGAGGGAATTTGACAAGCATTTAATCCCCGCTTGTCCGGGGCAGTTAACTGCTTCTGTTTTGCACGAACTTTTGAACTATGCACCAATTCAGCCTTATATTTTGGGTGGGAAGGGAGTAGGTTCTCAAGGAGACGGCACGGCGCAGTTTATAGTTAAAGATGCAGAAAGTCAACAGGAGGTTATGGAGATTATTGCACGGGATTTTCCTCAGATGAATTGTGTGAAACTGAAAATCAGTTGAAAAAAAAATACCAATTTAAGGAAGCTTCAAATTCTTCAATCTAAAATCTAAAATCCTATGACAATCCGTTCTCAATACAGAGTCCGCAAAGCGGTGATTCCGGCCGCCGGTTTTGGCACTCGGATGTTTCCGGCTACTAAGGCTGTGAAGAAAGAGTTATTTCCAATTATCGATCGCGACGGCCGCGCCAAACCGATAATTTTGGCAATTGTGGAAGAAGCTTTGAGCGCCGGAATCGAAGAAGTTGGTATAGTTGTGCAAAAGGGCGATCGCGCTTTTTTTGAAGATTTCTTTAAAGCCCCTCCGTCTCCCCAACTTTTCCAAAAACTGTCTGTGCAAAACCAAGATTATAGTGAATATTTACAAAATGTAGGACAGAAAGTTACAATTCTTACTCAAGATGTTCAGGAAGGATTCGGCCACGCGGTATTTTGTGCTAGAGAATGGACGAACAGGGAGCCATTTTTGCTGCTGTTGGGCGACCACATTTACTTGTCGGACACTGCAAACTCTTGCGCGCGCCAGCTATTGGATATTTACTCGCAAGTGCAGCAAAGCGTAATTGGTTTGAGGGTGACACAGGCTGAGGTAATTCATCACTACGGCTGTGCGGCTGGTGTTTGGCGGGAACAAGATGCTATTTTGTCTGTGACGCAAGTTTACGAAAAGCCGGATATCGAGTATGCGCGGCAGCATTTAAGCGTAGAAGGAATGGGGGATGATTTATTTTTATCGATGTTTGGGATGTATGTGCTCAATCCTCAAATATTTGATTATTTGGCGGAACATATTAGTGCCAATTTTCGAGAAAGAGGCGAATTTCAGTTAACATCCTGTTTGGAGAAATTGCGGGAGATCGAGGGAATGGCTGGTTATGTGGTGCAAGGGCGGTGTTTTGACACGGGATTGCCGGAGGTTTACCGGCAGACGCTGATTGATTTTGCCATATCTGGTGGGGCGATCGGCTAACGGGCCTTAAAATTAGACTTGCATTACCTCCCCAAACTCGCTCCTATACAAATGATCTGTGTTTATGCGCGTCAATTTGCCTTAAATCTGCAGTTGACAGCCATCCATTCATTCCCCAATCCCAAATCGCCATATCCCAATCCCAAATCGAAATACCTGCCACTGCATCGCAGCCTCATCAGCTAAAAGCCCATTAATTCCGTTGTAGGATGCCCCAAAATTACCTCAATTGTAACGAAGTATTACAAGATGACGCTAAAACAGCATAGAGGGTTGACAGCAAAGAATTAAGCGGCTAATCTAATATACATACCCGGGTAAGTCAATTCACAGATATGCAAGAAAAGCAAAAAGTTACACTGTATCTTCCACCGGAACTGCATCGTCAGCTCAAAATCAAAGCCGCAGTCGAAACAGAACCGATGTCATCAATTGCAGAAAGGGCAATTGTCTTTTACCTAGGAAACCCCGAAGTGGTTGACGAAGTAGAAGCCTCCTACGGACAAACCCACCGGGTGTACACTTGTCCAGAATGCACGGGTTCTGTAGTAATGCGAGATGGAGAACTGGCATCAGTAACAAGTCAGCCGAGCGTATTGGCTGAGCAAGATCTTCCAGTAAAGCAGGTGTCAGGCGTCGGTGCCAGCACAGCCAGACCGGGAGAGGAAGAATTGGTTCCCTGCTAAGAATGCCTTGCTTCCCCAAAAGCTAGAACTTAAATTTACTGAAATTTTTCACTAAAATTTTTCTAATTCGGCTAAAGGCAGCATTGAGATTCAGCACAGATAGCACCGTCTCTAGTGGGTCGAGGACTATGCAAGAAGAGATCAGTATCCTAATCCAAGCTCAATATCCTCTGATCTACCTCGTGACATCCGAGGAAGAGCGGTGTGAGCAAGCAATTTCAACAATAGCTCAAGCCAAGCCACAGCGACGAGTATTCGTCTGGACTGTAACCCAAGGCATGATAGAGCGCACGGATCACGGTCAACCTCGGAACACTCAGCAAAGCACCCTCTCGCCACAGGCAGCCCTTGAGTGGGTTATCAGGCAGCGGGAACCAAGCAACAACCCCAGTGGAATCTATATATTCAAAGACCTTCATCCTTTTAAAGATGATGCAACTGTAACAAGGTTATTGCGGGATGCGATCGCCAACTTCAAAGGAACGCAAAAGACAATTATACTGATGTCTCCTTTGCAGCAAATTCCGATCGAGCTAGAAAAGGAAGTGGTGGTCTTAGACTTCGCGCTGCCAGACATGAAGGAACTCAACCAAGTATTGTCCGGTCAGTTGGAGCAAACAAAATCGCGACGTATTACCACAGAAGCGCGAGAAAAACTTTTAAAAGCAGCCTTGGGATTGACTAAGGACGAAGCTGAAAAAGTGTATCGCAAAGCCCACGTTTCGACAGGGCGGTTAACTGAAGAAGAAGTAGACATAGTTCTGTCGGAGAAAAAGCAATTAATTCGGCGCAACGGCATTCTAGAGTTCGTTGAAGAAGATGAAACCCTGGATGCAGTAGGCGGTTTAGAAGAGCTGAAACGGTGGCTCAAGCAGCGTTCCAACGCCTTTACAGAAAGGGCGAGAGAATACGGTCTGCCCCAACCAAAAGGGATGTTAATTCTCGGCGTACCCGGATGCGGAAAATCGCTGATTGCCAAAACTACATCGCGCCTTTGGGGACTGCCCCTGCTGCGGCTAGATATGGGCCGAGTCTATGACGGCTCGATGGTGGGTCGATCGGAAGCCAACCTCCGCAACGCTCTAAAAACAGCAGAATCCATCTCTCCAGCCATCCTGTTTATCGACGAACTAGACAAAGCCTTTTCCGGAGGCACTGGTTCTGCTGACTCAGACGGAGGCACATCCAGCCGAATTTTCGGTTCATTCCTCACTTGGATGCAAGAAAAGACTTCCCCAGTCTTCGTAATGGCAACAGCCAACCGCATCGAGCGGTTGCCGGGGGAATTCTTGAGGAAAGGCCGGTTCGACGAACTCTTCTTTGTTGACCTGCCTACCAAAGAAGAACGCCAAGATATATTCAACATTCACCTGTCAAAGCGCCGTCGGGACATCTCTCGCTTCGATTTAGAGCAGCTTTCCAATGTTTCCGAGGGCTTTTCAGGCGCAGAAATTGAGCAAGGGTTAGTAGCAGCCATGTACGAGGCCTTCGCTCAAGATAGAGAGTTTACGCAGTTAGATATCATCGCGGCCATTAAATCCACATTGCCACTGTCTAAAACCATGACCGAACAGGTCAGCGCCCTCCGAGATTGGGCGAGACAGCGCGCACGGCCCGCTGCGTCTTCCGTCGCTGAATATCAGCGAATGGAATTCTAAAAGCTTTCTCCTGGTCCAAACAGGAGCAAAGGCTAGCAACAGCTAGCAGTTCGATTGAAAAGCCGCCCAGCGGCACCGTTAAATCCAGACCGTTGTTGTTTCTCTCTCAGTTTTATTAGGAGGAAATCCAATGTCTCACTTTAGCACTCTGCGTACCAAAATCACCGATGCCGAAATCCTGAAAGCTTCCCTGCGCGACTTGGGCATTTCAGTCAAGTCAGAAGCTGATGTTCGCGGTTATAACGGTCAGCGCGTTCGCTCCGACATCGTAGCGACTCTGGAAGGCGAATACGACCTGGGTTGGTCTCGCAATAGCGATGGTTCCTTTGACCTGATTGCCGACCTCTGGGGCGTGGCCAAAAAGCACAATCAAACTGAGTTAATTAACTCCATCAACCAGAAGTACGCAGTCAACAAGACCTTGGCAGCCGTCAAGCAGCGCGGTTTGCAAAACGCTAACGTCAAGCTGGTAGTGCAAAATTAATCGCCGTGCGCGTTTCTAAGCTTGCGGGTTAACCAAATACGGGTTAACCCGTTTTTTGCGCTTGAGTTTTTAGGCACTGCCCCTACAGCTCGACAGACAGAGGAAAGCTGCTCCTTAGCGGACGCTATCTTTTACGGTTTGTTGATAAATTTCAAGCATTCGATCGCACTCTTCGGGAAACATCGCTTAGAGTTCGGCCTGGGTGCGGGCGTCACTAACCAAGTCTCTATTTGGTGCGATCGAAGTATCCTGAAGTAGTTCACCGGCAACAATGACTCACCGCCGAACTTCGTTGAAGCATTTTGAGCAACAATTACAATTCACATCACTTGTTTGGGAATCAACTCGATTTATATAATCAGAGATTAATTTTTTTCTTTGGCATAACTAAGACAGGTTAGTTATTCCAACTTTTTCCAAGCACTGAGCTAAAGTTTCTGCACTGCGGCCGTGGCTAAATTTGGCCATAATTTTTTTCCGAGATTCCTGACTGAGGCTCAAAGCAAATTCGGGATTTTGCAGTATATTTGCGATCGCATCTGCCATTTATTCGGGTTTTTCTGATTGAACTAATACAGCATCCACGCCGTCATCTACTAGCTCAGAAGTTCCACCTACATTAGTAACAACCGACGGCACTTCCATCGCCATTGCTTCCATTACAGCAACCGGAACTCCTTCATTCAAACTTGCCAAAGCGAAAACGTTAGCTACTTCTAGACTTTGGCGAATTCGCTGTTCCGAAACAGCCCCAATTAGCTCCACGCATTCGGACATCGATTTATCTTCAATGATTTTTTGTAGCTCTTGGTGATATCCGCTGCCCTCTTGTTCATCCTCGCCTGCAATTTGCAGCCTCACGTCAAATTCCCGATTTCGCAGCAATTCTACAGTCTCAATCAAGTATTTATGACCTTTTACCGGGTTGAGGCGACCGCAAGCAAAAATCTTGCACGGACTTCCTTCTTGCCAAGGCTTGTAAGGGCTGCTGCGTTTAATTTCTGTAATATTAACTTCCATGGGAGCAACAGCTAATTGTTTCGGAAGAAAGTTTGCTAATTTATTTTTGACATCATTGAGAAGCAGTTGAGATATGACGATCGCAAAAGCCGCATTTTTCCACTTTTGTTCCTGATTAGACCCGTACACTTCTAGAGTAGGCCCGTGAAGAGTTATACTGTAAGTACAGCCTGTAAGAATTGAGTTAAATAAGGCTATATTGGCGGAATTACCACAGGAATGAACGTGGATGTGAGACCAACCTTTTATTTTTGTTAACCTTGCTAATTTCCCAGCAACCAAAACCAGTGCTAAGAGTTTAACTTTTTCAAATAACGATGTATCTCTCGCTTTGGCAATAACTGCGAGGCACTGCCACCATGCAGCGCGACCTGCTTTGAGAACCTCTAGGAATGAATTAATAAAATCTTTCGCAGCAAAGGGAAATAGATAAATAGTGTTTTTTTGAGCTTCTTCTGCCCATACGTGAGAAGCGATCGCTCTGGGTGGCGGTCGAGTTGATACTAAATCTGTTTCAATTCCAAGTTCTCCAATAAATTGTCGCTCACGCCAAAAAAAATGTGTATTTTTCCCGGAAATTGTGGAATAAAGTATCCAATTTTTGCCTTCATTTCTTACCTGCTTTATGATTTTTAGGTCAAGGACATTTATCTACTATGTCGATACCCTAACACTTTTATCACCGAGCATTTTTTCGTAAATATCGACAATTTTTATCGCTTTGTTTTGCCACGCAAATTCTTTGGCTTTTTCGATCGCCTTAGCTGACATACTTTCCCGCAGGCGATCGTCTTCGACTAACAGCTTGATTTTACTTGTCAACTCCTGTGTGAGATACTCTCTAGAAATCGGCTCGATCTTAAAACCAGTTTCTTCATTCACGTATTCACCAATACCGCCGTTATTAGCAACTATGCAGGGGAGCCCGCAAGCCATAGCTTCCATTACCACTGCGCCCCCGAACTCTCGTATCGAAGGAAAGCAAAAAATATCTGCTTTCCTATAATAATCCAGAGTTTCTTGTTGATTTACCCATCCGGCAAAGCTAACTATTTCTCCTAAATCAAGCTCATTTACTCGGTTTTCCAAGTTATTTCTTTCGGGGCCGTCTCCTACTATAGTTAAGCGGATTTTACTTTTAATTGCCGGGTCTAATTTCCCAATAGACTCAATGACAACATCGGCACATTTGTAAGGCACTAATCTACCCACAAAAAGCAGATGGACCTTGCTAACATCTTTATTGATGATATTTGTCTGATTTAAAAATTCCTCGGAAATCCCATTTTCGTAAAATAAATCAATTTTTTGGTCGGGGATTGCAAACAAATCTTTTAGCATATTTAAAGTATATGTTGAACCTGCTAAGATTTTATCTGCTTTTTTGTAAGTGTCTACATAACCTGGAATTAATGCTCGACCAACTGCTCTCAAAAAGTTGAATTGAGCAAATTCTTGTTTGGCAGTTTCTTGAAAACCTGGGGGAAAGGGAATGCCCCCATTCACAGGCCCTAGAATAAAAGGAGTCTGCTGGCAAACACTGACTACCTTAAACGGATAGCGCGGCATCATCGGGGTAATTGCATGAACTATGTCATAATCTCCGTTGAGGATTTTTCCTTTGAATTTTTGATATACTTGTTGATTGAATTGCTCATAAATTGGGTAATTCAAGGCATGATAAATTGGCCATTTTACTCGCTCAGTTGCGGTAAGCTTTTCGACTATTTTATAATATTGCTGGCTCAATTTTCCTTCTTCGATGTAGATGATTTTTTCATATTCTGGGTATTTTTCAATGGCTGGTTTATTTCTAATATGGGTAACGAGTGTTGCATCAACTAAATTGTTTATTTGTTTAAAAAAATTGTACCCAACCAAAGGTACTGATGCCAAGTCAGGATTGCACTGCTCTACAATTAGTAAAACTTTTAATTTTCGATCGCTCATTTGTTTACTACTTAGGGGTGAACTTTGTGGGAAGTTAGCTGTAATTCTAGTTGGCTGAATTAATAGAGTTGGTTGTTTTGTATTCGATCAACTTGCTCTGCTGCCCCAGCAATCGGCGCTGGTGAAACTGGATTTGACCTTGTAGCTGGGGAAATTTGGCTAATACACATGAGAAAGCGTAGATGGCTGCCTCTTTAGTTGTGATATCCCGATGCTTTAGATAATAGTTATAGGTGCGATAGGTTGCTAAGGGGTAACCACTCAATAGTAACAAGCTCCAGCCTTCTGTCGGCAATGCCATTGCCAAGGCTAGCGCTGGCAAGACTAATCCCCAAAACCAGGTGCTGCGGGTTTCTTTCACCCAATGGCGCTCTGGTTCGCTTCCGTGCATCCAGGAACCCTCGGCGTAGGCGTAACCGGCTCTTTGGGCGCGCTTCCACCACTGAACAAAACTGGTCATTTGCGCGTCGTGCAGGGTCATTTCTGCGTCTAAGCGAAGGATTTTCCAATCTTTTTGGCGCAGCCGCAAGCACAGTTCGGGTTCTTCGCCGGCGATTAGTGCGGGATTGAAACCTTCGACTTGCTGAAATGCTGTGGCGCGCATCATGGAGTCGCCACCGCAGGCTTTGGTTTCGCCGATGGGGGTATCCCACTCGATGTCGCACAATTGGTTGTAGATGCTTGCTTTGGGGTATCGTTCGCGCCGGCGGCCGCACACCGCAGCTACATCGGGGCTGGCTGTGAGTTCGCTGTAGGCTCGATCGATCCATCCATCAACTACTTCGCAGTCACCGTCCACAAATTGAACAAATTCGATGTCTGGCCCTAGTTCCAGCAAGCGGGCAAAGCCTTCGTTTCTGGCACGTGCTGCGGTAAACGGTATAGATAAGTCTAGTTCTACTGTATCGGCTCCGATCGATCGGGCTAACTCTAGGCTGCCGTCTGTTGAGCCGGAATCGACGTAGACGACGCGGGCAACTTTGTCTGTGGCCGACACTAGGCACTGGCGGAGGCGCTGCCCTTCATTTCGTCCGATCGCCACTAATCCAATTTGTTTCAATTTTTACCTTTTGAATTCTACTACTGAGCAGTTCCTTTTATATTTTAATAAAAGTCTAGCTAATTTCATAATTTTTCTGCGACTTCTATAAATTATTTTTCAGACTTCCTGATGTTTTTTTTTGATTATTTTTGCCGGTATTCCCACTGCTGTTGCACCGGGTGGCACATCACAAATCACCACAGCATTGGCACCAATCAAAGCCCGATCGCCGATCGTTACGGAGCGAATAATTTTAGTTAGCTCCTGCACCAATATCGACAGGACCGCCAATTTTGACATCAGCAACAATTGTCACCTGCTGAATAATCAGACAGTTCGGGTCAATGGAAGCACTGGGATGAATGACAATGCCATTAGGATGAGTCAGCAGCAGTCCTCCTTCTCTTTGGCAGTTCTAAGGGATTTCTGTTGCAGTGACCACGCTCCAAAATCGATACTGGATAACGTTCCAACGGCATAAAATATATCCTGCAATTCCACCCTGCTGCTGCCACTTTTGATAGTTGCGGATAGATTTTAGCAGTTGGCGACTGGGTTCCCACCACTTGCTAAATTTTTCGTAGCTCCAGTCTGGTTCTGTAGCAGAAATGATTGACTTAGTGATTAACTCAATCATTGTTTGTGCAATTTTTTGATGATGTAGACAATTGTGCCTATTTGTGCAGTTTGCCTTAAGATGACTCTCTAACCTGAGTATGGAGATTGCTGGAATTGCGCTGCATTTATAGCCTAAGTCAGAAGTCAGACAATGATTTAGGCATTGTTTTCAGAAGTACGGGATTTGATGATTTTAGCAGGAATACCAACAGCAGTTTGACCCGCTGGAATATCTGATAAAACGACAGCATTTGCACCGATATTTACGTCGTCTCCCAGGTTGACCTTGCCGAGAATTTTTGCACCGGCGCCGACGTTCACCCGATCGCCCAATTGAGGCGATTCTAGCGGTTTTTCCAAGTAGCGGTTCCCCAGGGTAACGCCTTGGCGGATGATGCACTCGTCACCGATAGTACAGTATCCGTGAATGATAATAGCACCTTGATGTTCAATTACCACCCGGCGGCCGAGTTTCACGGTATAGGGCAAATCTATACCGTAAGTATTGCGGATTTTGCGGTAGAGCGATCGATACAAAATGCTCAAGGGAGCCCGCAGCAGCTTTGGTTCTACCTGCATTCTCCAGACACCGAACCTTTGAACTGCTACGGCCCGAAATCCTGGCTTTGTCCAATCGCGACCGTGAGCAATCCAGTCTTCTTTAATCTGCTGCCACAATCCCAGTGCTGGGGTTTGTACTTGAGTTTCACTTGCTATTAAATTTGACTCCGTTACCATAAGCTGTACTCAACACTCTGTCTGGTTTAATTTGTTATTAGATGCCCCAGATATTAAGCTATTTCTCTAGTTTTAAAGGGAGGGGCAACCCGGTTTTTTCAATTAAACATACCACTTGCTAGGGTCGATATGGCAATGTTTTGCTTGCCCGAATCAACCGCCTTTCTCAGGGTTTGATTTATTTACAAATACCATTTAAGAAATTTTTGAATCTTCAATCTTACCTCCCTTAAAAAATACACTATTCATCACAAAATCAGTGAGTAACTTTGGTGGATCGCCATCGGGCTTACCTTGAAGTACGCGGCGCACCCTCCAGACTCCAAAGCCCGAAGCCCAGGATACATCTGTTAACGCTGTGTAAACCAAGCCGTAGTTTTTGAGAAAGTACCTGCGCCGGGAATCAAACCAATACTGTGGCAGTCGCTTAGGGGGCTTTTTGGTGTCAGTGACACCTGAGCTTTGACCTACTAGGTGAACCACGCGACTTTGAGGTACGTACCAGCAACTCCAGCCAGCTTTGTTAGCTTGCAGACAAAAGTCCATTTCTTCGCAGTACATGAAATAAGCTTCATCCATCAAGCCAATCTTTTCAAATACTTCGCGACGGACGATCATGCTGGCTCCAGCTACCCAATCTGTTTGACAGATTTCTTGGGAAATAGGAGGCGCTGCGGCCCAGTTTGCCAATAACTTGGACAGCAAGCCCGTCCGCCAACCAAAATCTAGTTCGGTCAATAGATTGTGAAACCGAAAAGCGGAATGCTGGGGTGTACCGTCGGGGTCTTCCAAGCGGCTGCCGGCGATGCCGGCTTCGGGGTTGGAGTCCATGAAGTCAACCAGTGCTTTCAGAGCTCCTGGGCGAACTACGGTGTCTGGGTTGAGCAGCAGGATGTAAAGGGGGGGATTGGTGGATTCAAGGGCGGGACGGATCAGGGCGTTGTTCCCGTAGGCAAATCCGCCGTTGCGCTCTAGGGGAACGAAGGAGGCCCATTCGCTCCAGCCGAATGCGGCTATAGCGGCTGGTATTTCTTCGGTAGAATTGTCACCTGAAGCATTGTCGCCAACTACAACCCGCGTACCGGGGAGCGATCGCACTTCGGTAACTAGAGAGCGCAAGCAGTCTATTGTCAAACTAGAGGTTCGGTAGTTAACAATGACAACCAGCAGTGGATATGGGTGATTTGGCTCGCTGGCATTGGACATAGGTGCAGTTGTTGGTTTAACAACTTTTTAGCTCAAGTTGTACCGATCTGGCAAGTTCAAGCTGGAGAATCTGCGCGCCAGCTTTAAATAGGACTAAGGTCTTGTCATTACGCGGTGCTTGGGAAAATGGTTGTTACTCGCTTGAAATGCTGCATAAACCTGGTTTTTGGTCTCGGGTGAGTAAGTCCCGATCGACAATGCTTTTGACAAAGCCGGAAATCCTCCCGATCGCTAGTAGGCGGCAATTCCGGCTGCGATCGCCTACTAGACTTCGCGTTCCAACATATTTAACAAAAGCTGCCACCGCTGTCGGTGCATTTGTTGGTGAGTCAGGGTGCAAGCCTTTTTCCGAGCCGCCATGCCCATATTTTGTAGTTGGTTCAAGTTTTCTGCCGACTGTTTGAGCAAGTTTGCTAAAACTAGAGGGTTGTTAGGAGCGATCAGTATACCTGTTTTTTCGTTTTCGATGCAGTCGCGGAGTCCGCCCGTGTCGCTTCCGAGTATCGGTACGGCTTGGGAATAAGCATCGTATACGATTCTGGGCTGTTCGTCTGAGATGCTGGGAACCACAACAGCATGATATTGTTGGAACCGCTCGAATAATTTTGGGCCGTAAGGAAGGGTTCCCAAAATTTCGATCTGTGCTGAATTGTGCAGAGCCTTGCTGGCGGCTTGGCAGTTGCTTAACAGTTTGCCTTCACCTAGTATGTCCAGCTTGATAGAAATGTTTTCTTCGTCCAATATTTTCATGGCTTCTAGGAGAACTAACACGCCTTTATCTGGGCGCAATCTGCCAGCAAAGAGAATTTTTAGTTGTTTGGGTGAAGTAGATATTTTTTCCTGCCAGATTTGGGCCGCGTCGGCTTCGGAAATAATATTTTCTTCATCAATCCACGAAGCATTAATTATGTGACTTATTTTGTCCCGATTTGTTAATAAACTCTGCTGGTATTCTGCCTGTGTAAAAATTGTCAAGTCGGCTTTGTTGATGCACCAGCGATTCAATCTTTCGGATATGTGAGCCAAAATTTTAGCTTTGCTGCTGGCAGGGATGCCTGGTGCTAGTCGCCACGGTGCGGACTCGACTACGATCAGGTATGGTTTCCGCTGGATCAGGACTATTGGGGTGACTAACCATGCCATCGGAATCGGCCAGCCTGCTACGGCGCTATGTACGATATCTGCAGAGGCGATCGCGTCCCAAAGTTTGGCAATCGTCGCCGGCAGCATCAATATTGATTGGGCGTAACTATTTGGCGAGGGAAGGTCAATAAATTTAGCACCGGCAAATGATGCCGCATCCACCTCGATTGTGTTTTCTGGAAGGGGTTCTAGCGTGTGTGGAGCTGCTAGCGTGAAGTTTGTCAAGTATTTGAAGTGTTGGATTAAGTCTTTTGCCCACAATGGATCGAGATATCTGCTGCCTTTTTCGTCGCCGGAGGATTTGATGTTGAGGACGAGGAGGTAGCGTTTGTCGATCGGCAGCAAATGCGGCGAATCTGTGACTTGAGTTTCTGTATTATTTACCGAAGATGTTGGCATGGAATACCTAAGTTGAGAAGGATATATGGGAAGGCTTATTTTCTCGATTATAATGCTTGAAATTTTATACTGCTGTTATTGCAATTAATCAAGAAAAAACTGTCAAGTAGCTCTATAATCTCAAACCGCTCTGCATCACAGTCGATATTGCCTGTAAACCTGACTTGCCGCTCGGTGCAGCAGCGAATGTCGGTAAACTAACCCCTTCATGTCATCACAATAGCCACCGCCAATGACGCAGGCAATCGGATAGCCACCAGCTAAACAAGTAGATAAAACTTGCATTTCGCGACGAAATAACCCGGTATCAGTTAAAGCTAATTTTCCGAGTTTGTCGGCCTGATGAGTGTCGGCTCCGGCATCGTACAATACTAAATCTGGCTTGACATCGGAGAGTAAATCTGGTAAGTATTTAGCCAAAGTTTGTAAGTATTCGTCGTCCTCCATACCGACGGGCAAAGCTACATCTAAATCGCTCTTTTGTTTGGTGCCAGGAAAATTGACCTCGCAGTGCATTGAGAATGTAAAAACACTGCTGTCATTTTGGAAAATTACAGCGGTTCCGTCTCCTTGGTGCACGTCTAAATCGACAATTAAAACTTGGCGAACTAAACCGATTTTTTGCAATACTCTAGAGGCGATCGCCAAATCATTAAAAATACAAAAACCAGAGCCGTAATTGGGGAATGCGTGATGAGTTCCGCCCGCAGTATTGCAAGCCAAACCGCATTCTAAAGCAAGCTTAGCAGTTAGCACAGTCCCGGAGGAGGCGATACAAGTGCGGTTGACCAGGGCCGGACTCCAAGGCAGACCAATTCGGCGTTGAGCTTTGTCATCCAGCGTTCCGTTGCAGTAAGCTTGAATGTAATCGCGATCGTGGACTAACTGAATCCATTCTGACCCTAAAAGTTCCGGAGCGTGAAATTGCGATCGCTCTGCTACCCCATCCAACCGCAGCATTTCGTAAAGCAGCCCGAACTTTGCCATCGGGAAGCGGTGACCGGGCGGCAGTGGCGCAACATAATCTTCGTGGTAGATAATTGGTAAGTCCATGACGATGATTGTAGAACGAATAGACGAATCGAATAATTCTTGTCGATCGCGCTATTCGAGCCTGTTCGCTTACAGGCTTTTGGAGGAGAAGTCCAATTGAAAGCCTGCAACCTCAAATTTAAATTCGCTGGAGAACCTGTATATGCAACTAGAAACAGTCTGGGAGTCCGGCAGCAACAACCCCGAAAATGCTGAGAACTTCGATCGTATCGCTCAGTGGTGGAAAAACCTCAACGGCAAAAAAATTAGCTGGGTTGAGCGACTGATTCCGCAAATTGGCGGTATGAGCGAAATTCACTGGCAAGCCCAGCGTTTTGACGTAACATTTGTGATAGTCAATCCTGAAATTCGCGAAGATACTCTCTATTGGTACAAACCCGATTCTCCTGTCAAACGCAACACCACAGTTCAGAAACTAGAACTAGACAACCTGCAACAGCAATTGTATCTCTATCCTCAGTTGGAATCAGAAGTGGTAATTCGCATAGGATTTCCCGAAGTGAAATATCAAACACTGGAATTAAACAATCCAGAGTTTGCGCTGGGGGAAGATAATATATTGCTGCTGTGGGAGGCTGAGCAAGAACTTGAAATTAAAATATCCCTCAGTAATGAAAATCTTGCTAAACTTAAGGAATTGTTGGCAGAGAAAAGACTGAGAAAAGAGTTGATATAGCCTTTCGAGCTATCATAGGAGGTACTATCCGGGATAGGGCCTAGGACTATGGGTATAGGGCTATGGGCGTACCTCACCACGCTTGAGAACCGCTATACTCTTAGTTGCCAAATATCTTAAGACTTAGGCGCGGGTGTCTCGAAACCGCGTTTTTTTCACAGCAATACACAGGTTGCAGCCCGGAGCAAAAGTCAAAAACCGGGTTGTTTCGCATCAGGGTGCGTCCAGGTGTGTATCTCTGCTCAAACCTTTTGAAGGTGGTAGCTGAATGTTCAGAAGCTTGGGTTCTCGTCCCCAGTTTCTTGGGCCGGTCGTGGCTAATTCATGATTTTTTTAGGCAATTTAATTGTTCCTAGAAAACTTAGATTTATTGTGGCACTAAAATACAATCAAAATGCGGTTGATTTAAGTTGCGGATTTAAGCTTAGCTGCCCAAAAAATGCTCGCAGACAAAGTGCGTTATTTGATGAACCAACTTCTCAAAAAAATACTCTATTTGCTGAGCGAAATAAAAATTAATATGATAATTTTTATTTCACAAAAATACTTGATTTATTAAATAATCCCTCTCCGGTCAACACGCTAAAATTTCCAATGGCAAGACATAATATGGCGCTCGACAAAAAAACACTTCATATTTTAATTGTAGACGATCGACCCAATAACCTCCGGTTTCTCTCAAATATATTGACGAAAGAAGGGTATAAAGTTCAGCGGGCAATTTCGGGGGAAATGGTGGTAAATGCTAAGTTTGCCGTTCTTCCAGACTTGATTTTGCTAGATATTGCTATGCCAACAATGAACGGCTACGAAGTATGCGAAAGACTGAAAGCTAACGAAAAGACTCGCGAAATACCGGTGATTTTTCTGAGCGTTTTTAATGAAACTTGTCAGAAAGTCAAGGCTTTTGAAGTGGGCGGTGTTGACTACATTTCTAAACCTTTTCAAGTAGAAGAATTTTTGGTGCGGATTGAAAGTCAACTGACTATACAACAGCTATCGAAACAATTAAAACAGCAGAATGCCGAACTGCAACGAGAGGTAGAATTTCGCAAGCAAACAGAAAAAGCACTCCGGGAAAGCCAAGAGAGGTTGCAGAAATTGGCGGTAAATATACCGGGAGTTATTTATCAATTTATGCGAAAATCGGATGGAAATTTCCAATTTGAATATATCAGTTACGCTTGTCGGGATATTTACGAATTGGAGGCCAAAGAAATATTAAAAGATTATAATTTATGCTGCAATCAAAATCATCCTGATGACCGAAAATATCTGGAGCAAAAAATTTGCGAGAGCGCTCGAACTTTAGAACCATTTGCTTGTGAATGGCGGATTGTTACGCCGTCGGGCAAACTCAAATGGCTGCAATCGAATTCTCGACCAGAAATGCGTGACAATGGCGATATTGTTTGGTATGGGGTATTTTTTGATATCAGCGATCGCAAGCAAGCAGAAATAGAATCGGCCTCAACTAAATCGGCTTTAGAACGGCAAGTTCAGCGAGAGTTGCTGATTGCAAAAATAACTCAAGAAATTCGATCGAGCTTGCAGCCGGAAAAAATCTTTCAAACGGCTGCAACTCAAATCGGTCAGGCATTCCGCGTCAATCGCTGTTTGATTCATACTTACGTTACTAGCCCCCAAGTCGATCTTCCTCTGGCGGCTGAGTATCTCGAACCTGAGTGGGAATCCATGCGGAACGTAATCGTTCCAATTTGGGGCAATCCTCACGTCGTACAAATGATGATCCAAGACCGGGCGATCGCCTCCAACGACGTTTATTCAGATCCTTTTTTGCAAGCTGCTGAATCGATTTGCCGCGTGGTTGGGTTGAAATCGATGCTGGCAATTCGCACTTCCTACCAAGGGATGGCAAACGGCGCTATTGGTTTGCACCAGTGCGATCGCCAACGCGAATGGACAAAAGATGAAATCGACTTGTTAGAAGCTGTGGCGGGTCAAGTAGGGATTGCGATCGCTCAAGCTAAACTGATCGAGCGAGAAAAAAAACGACTCGCGCAGCTCGATCGGCAAAATAAACAGTTACAAGCAGAAATTCGCACCCGCGTCCGCGCCGAACAAGCCCTGCAAGAATCCGAAGCAGAATTGCGGGCGATTTTTACCGCCATGACTGACATAGTTTTAGTGAGAAATGCAGAAGGGCGCTGCATCAAAATCGCCCCGACAGCAGCGGTAAATTTGGCGAAATCTCCCACCGAAATGATTGGCAGAACCGCCCACGAAATCTTACCGGAACCTGCAGCAGATTTGGTATTAAATACCGTCAAACAAGTTCTCAAGACGAAGCAAAGCATCAATATTGAATATAGCTATACAGTCGGAGAGCGTGAAGTTTGGCTCGACGCTAAAATTTCTGTGCTTTCTGCTGAATCAGTGATTGTGGTAGCGCGAGATATTAGCGATCGCAAACAAGCAGAATCTGCACTCCGAGAAAGCCAGCACTTCATTCAGGCGATCGCCGATTCCAATCCCAACTTATTGTACGTTTACGATTTAGTAGAACAGCGGAATGTTTACACCAACCGCCAAATTGCTGCGATGCTCGGCTACACCGCCCTAGAAATCCAAGATATGGGTACAGAAATGATGTCAAATCTGCTCAACCCCGAGGATTTGCCAGCTTTTTCTGAAAGCGTCCAAAAAGTGCAGCAAGCCAAAGACGGCGATGTCATTGAATGTCAATACCGCATGAAACACAAAAACGGTGAATGGCGGTGGATGCACAGTTGGGATACAATATTTCTCAGAACAAATGACGGTAGACCCAAACAAATTCTCGGTACGGCTAATGACATCACAGACCGCAAATTAGCGGCCGAAAAGCTGTTAGCATCGCAGCAAAGAATCTCATTTTTATTGCAGCAAACGCCGATCGCAATTATTGAATTAAACCTGAATTTAGAAATTATCACTTGGAATCCGGCTACCGAAAAACTTTTTGGCTACAGCAAAGAAGAAGTTATCGGCCAGAATATCCCGGATTCCATCGCCCCAAACAACTGTTACAACCAAATATTTCAAATATTAAGCAACAAAATTAATGCCGATTCTTGTGCCTCTTGCACCACCCACAAAACTATTACCAAAGATGGTAGAAGTATCGTTTGCGAATGGTATAATACTCCGCTAATTGACGATAATGGTACACCGATCGGCATCGCTTTAATGGCTGTAGATATTACCGAACGCCAGCAAGCACAAACTGAACTGCAAGAAAGTGCTTTGCGACAAAGAGCGATCGCCCGAATCATTGAAAGAATGCGCCAGACATTAGATATCCGAGAAATCTTTCAAACTACAACCAGAGAATTGCGCCAAACCATGAAGTGCGATCGAGTCGCCCTTTACCGTTTTAATCCTGACTGGAGCGGCGAATTTGTAGCCGAATCAGTTGATAGCAAGTGGATTTCTTTCATGCAAGCACAGCAGGTAGATTATAATTTTACTGAAAGTGCTTTAGAAAACGAACAATGCCTTGTCAAACAATTCGAGATTGACTCCCAAAAAGTATGCGATACTTATTTGCAAGAAACCGAAGGCGGAGCCTACAGCCGAACTAAAACTTACCTTTGCGTCCCAGATATTTACAAGCAAGGATTCAATAATTGCTACATCCAACTCTTAGAAAAATTTCAATCCAGATCCTACATTACTGTGCCAATTTTCTGCGGCGAAAAACTCTGGGGACTGCTAGCATCCTATCAAAATTCAGCTCCCCGCCAGTGGAGCGAATCTGAAATCAACGTTGCAGTTCATGTGGGCACTCAGCTAGGAGTAGCATTGCAGCAAGCAGAATTGCTCGCCCGCACTCAAAGACAGTCAATGGAACTACTTAAATCCAAAGAAAATGCCGAAGTTGCCAACCGCGCCAAAAGCCAATTTCTCGCTTCCATGAGCCACGAACTCCGCACCCCTCTCAACGCCATTCTCGGCTTTTCGCAAGTCATGGCCCGCAACAGTTCCATCACGCAAGAACAAAAAGAATACATACAAATTATCAACCGCAGCGGCGAACATTTACTGGAACTGATCAATGATGTTTTGTCAATGTCGAAAATAGAAGCAGGTCAAATTACTATCAATCAAAGCCGCTTCAACCTCTACAATCTTCTCAGCAGTCTCAGAGAAATGCTGCAACTAAAAGCCAACTCAAAAGGGTTGCGCCTCATCTTTGAAAATATCGGCGATTTGCCACAGTACATTGAAACAGACGAATCGAAATTGGGACAAGTTTTAATTAACCTGATCGGCAATGCCATTAAATTTACTCAACACGGAACCGTTACTTTGTGCGTTAGCAGCCAAGTAGAAAATAACGCCGCCGGACAAGAAAAAGCTCAATTGCATTTTGAAATTTCCGACACGGGGCCCGGCATTTCTCCGTCTGAAGTTATTACATTATTTCAGCCCTTCGTGCAAACAGAAACAGGTCGCAAGTCTATGCAGGGAACCGGGCTAGGATTGCCAATCAGCCAACAGTTCGTCAAGATTATGGGAGGTAATATTGCTGTTGAAAGTCAACTAGATCGAGGCACAATTTTTACTTTTAATATCCGCGTTAACGTCGTAACAGAAAGTGACGAACAAGAAAAACCTGCCGTTAAACCAGTGATTGCTTTAGAAGCCGGACAGCAAACCTATAGGATATTAATAGTTGAAGATGTAGCGGAAAATCGCCAACTGCTGTTTCAGCTCCTCGTACCCCTAGGATTTGAAGTCCGCGAAGCAATTAATGGTAAAGAAGGAGTTGCTTTGCAGTCTACTTGGAAGCCGCACTTGATTTTGATGGATATGCTGATGCCAGTTATGGACGGCTACGAAGCTACAAAACAGATCAAGCAAACTCCAGAAGGTAGAGAAATAACAATTATTGCCCTGACTGCTAGTGCTTTTGACGAGCAGCGACAAATGATTTTGTCTGCTGGTTGTGACGATTTGATCTGTAAACCGTTTCGGGAAGAGGTACTATTTGAAAAGATAGCGCATCACCTGAATCTGCGTTATATTTATGAGGAAGAAAACTTATCTATTTCTGATTCAGCACCGCGCCCGGTTCAAAGTTTGACCACCGAGGATTTGAGTGTAATGCCCGCAGACTGGGTGGTCGATTTATACCGAGCAGCACTTTGCGTTGACGACAATCGCATCCTCGGACTGATCGCTAAAATTCCCGAAACTGAGGCAAATCTCGCTAATGCTTTAACAGATTTAGTCGATAATTTTCGGATTGATATCATTATCGATTTAACTCAATTATATTATGATGAACGAGCCATTACTAGCAGCGACTCTTAGAGATATTCTGATCGTTGACGATATGCCGGACAACTTGCGACTTTTATCAACTATGCTAGAATCCTACGGGTATCAAGTTAGGAAGGCGATTAACGGAAAAATGGCTCTGCAAGCAGCACAAATCTCTCCTCCCGATTTGATTTTATTAGATATTAATATGCCGAAAATGAACGGCTATGAAGTTTGTGAAAGTTTAAAAAAAAATGAAAATACTAAAGATATTCCAGTAATTTTTATTAGTGCGCTAGATGACGTGATGGAAAAAGTTAAGGCTTTTCAAGTAGGAGGAGTAGATTATATTACTAAGCCGTTTCAAGTAGAAGAAGTCTTCGCCCGCGTGGAAAGCCAACTGTCTTTGCGTTTGTTGCAATCGCAACTGCAACAGCAAGCTAGGGAATTGCACGATCGCAATTCCAGATTGCAGGAAGAAATCGTGGAAAGGCAGCGGGCGGAAGAATCAATCCGGTTTTTGCTGGAAACGACACAGGCGATCGGCGAAGCTGCGGACTTTCATTCAGCTTTAGAAGCAATTCTGCACCAACTTGGCGAAACAATCGGATGGGATGTAGGAGAAGCTTGGATTCCCAATGCAGAAGGAACTGCGCTGCAATCTGCCAGGGGCTGGTATGCGAGTAACGCCAGCATGGAACCCTTCCGCACCCAAAGCGAACAACTGACATTTGCCATGAATATCGGGCTGCCGGGACGAGTTTGGGCATCCAAGGAACCGGAATGGGTAGAAGATATTTCCCAGGGCTACCCAGATTTTTTACGGAGTGAAGTAGCACGAGAACTCGGATTTAAAGCAGGTTTTGGCGTGCCGATTTTGGTAGGCGATGAAGTATTGGCGGTGCTAGTTTTTTTTCAAATTTTGCCTTCTCCGAAAAACGCGCGATTTATAGACATTTTTAATGCGGTTGGCACTCAATTAGGTGGTTTAATTCAGCGCAAACAAGCCGAAGAATTGCTGCGAATTGCTGAAGAAAGATATCACAGCATTGTAGAAAATGCGATGGAAGGCATTTTTCAAAGCACTCCTTCTGGAGGCTATCTCAGCGCTAATCCTGCCTTGGCAAAATTGTACGGTTACGATTCGCCAGCAGAACTGATGTCTAGTATTGAAAATATTGCGGAACAACTGTACCTTAACCCGGAACGCCGCCGGGAATTCGTGGCGGCTATGGATGCAGAAAATGCGGTTTCGGGGTTTGAATCTATGGTGTGCCGCAAGGACGGTAGCCGGATTTGGGTGTCAGAAAATGTCCGCGCCGTTCGGGATTCACAAGGCGTTTTGATGTACTATGAGGGTACTGTTTCTGACATTACAGAGCGGAAATTAGCGCAAGAAGAACTCAAAATTCAACAGGAACAAAGCGAGAAATTGTTGTTAAATATTCTGCCCAAACCAATAGCAGAACGTTTGAAGGCCCAGCAAAGCACGATCGCCGACAGTTTTGCCGATGTAAGTGTTTTATTTGCTGATATTGTTGGCTTTACTGAACTGTCGGCGAGAATGTCTCCGACGGAGTTGGTAAAGCGATTGAATGTGATTTTTTCTCACTTCGACCAGTTAGCTGAGATGTACGGTGTGGAGAAAATCAAGACTATTGGTGATGCTTACATGGTAGTGGGGGGATTGCCTACGCCGAGACATGACCACGCGGGGGCGATCGCCCAAATGGCCTTGGGAATGCAGGCAAAAATAGCCAAATTGTCGGCCGAGACAGGAGAAAAACTGGCAATTCGCATCGGCATCAATTCCGGGCCGGTGGTGGCGGGAGTGATTGGTGTTAGCAAGTTTACCTATGATTTGTGGGGAGATACGGTGAATGTGGCGTCGAGGATGGAGGGTACGGGTTTTGCTGGCAGAATTCAAGTTACTGATGTTACTTACGAGCTTTTAAAAGATAAGTATTTGTTGGAGATGCGAGGCGTAATTCCGGTGAAAGGTAAGGGGAATATGAGGACTTATTGGTTGTTGGAAAAAAGGTAAAAATGGGCATAGGGCATAGGGCATGGGGCATGGGCATGGGGCATGGGGCATGGGCATTATCATTTGTCCGATGTTATTTGTGAGTGACTACCAATAACTGATTACTAATGACTAATGACTAATGACTAATGACTAATGAC
>NZ_CAWPRX010000119.1:0-7796 GCF_963890365.1 Tychonema sp. LEGE 07196
ATTGTTTCGATGCGAATGTTGTAGTCATGAGTTACACGCTGATTTGATTGGTGCGCGAAATATTGCAATGAGAGCGTTGCTTGTCCGGCAAGACTGGACGAGTACGGGGAGTTTGTCAGCATCCCCTAATGTGTCGGGCCGTGAAACTAAAGCTGAGATTCTTTCTAGATTCTCAGAATTGCGGTGGAGTCCAGATACAAGCCCACACCTCCGGCGGTACTCCGCTTGGTGATGGGTAGTTGACACCTTAGCTGAAATTCCCTGATGATCTCAACTTTGGCAGCAACCGAACTCACTTATTGATACTTGACAATCCGAGGATAACTGCTATGAAATTTCCCAACTTCAACCAACACATCATCCTCCAACCTCAAAACTGCCTCGACTCCCAAGCTGGGAATGTCCTCCAGCAACAGCTAGCCGAGATTTTGCCCGATCGCCACCAACTCTGGGTAATTGACATGGGCGACGTAGATTTTATCGACAGTTCCGGCTTGTGCGCCCTAGTCGGGGGACTCAACGCCGCCCGCCACCGGGGATGCCGCCTCGTCATCTGCAACGTTTCAGCCACTGTCAGGCTAATATTTGAAATTACTCAACTCGACCAACTCTTTGAAATTTTTGACAGTTTCGAGCAAGTTATTTCAACAGAAACTCCTGCTTTAGTTGCTGGATAAAAATTCTATGCTGTCCCGTTAATTGCCAATAATTAGGTTCGATCGTTCGGAATGCGAGTCCAGTAATATCAAATCCGGTAGCATCGGAATTATGAGAGGTAGGATTTAGCAGGGAGAAATTCAGGGAAAAACCGGGTTTTCCATCGCCTACCGCGATCGATAAAAAAAACAGTGCGCCCCAAAAACAAGGTACACTTTGCACAGGCTACAACTGTTAGAGAAACCCGGTTTTTAAGATTTTTCAAAATTCCCAGAAACCGGGTTGGGTGGCGAGATATCTCGCCACCCAACCTAAATTATCCGATCAACCCGGTTTCTGAGACTTTGCCGCAACTCCAATTATTTCGCAGTTACCAACTGGGCAGGCAGCCGCTTAAACGCCAGCCTTTCATTCTCGATATCCACAAAAATTGTATCGCCATCAACAAAATCTCCCCGCAAAATACCCTTCGCCATTTGCGTTTCCAACTCGCGTTGAATTCCCCGTTTCAGCGGCCGCGCACCGTACACAGGATCGTAGCCGATTTCTGCCAAGAAGTCGATCGCCGATTCCGACAATTTCAGAGACATTTTGCGATCGGCCAACCGTTTTTCCAAACGCTTGACTTGTAACAGCACAATCTGCCGCAATTCCACCTTACTCAAACCGTGGAAAATAATCATCTCATCAATCCGGTTCAAGAATTCCGGGCGGAAAGTTCCCCGCATCGCCTCCATCACCCGACTCCGCATTTCTTCGTTATCTCCCGCCACATCCAAGATGTATTGAGAGCCGACATTGGATGTCATAATAATCACAGAATTCTTAAAGTCTACCGTGTGACCTTGAGCATCGGTAACGCGGCCGTCATCCAGAATTTGCAACATGATATTGAAGACATCCGGGTGCGCTTTCTCGATTTCATCAAACAGAATTACCGAATAGGGACGGCGGCGCACAGCCTCAGTTAATTGTCCGCCTTCATCGTAGCCAACGTATCCCGGAGGCGCACCGATTAACCGCGAAACTGCGTGTTTCTCCATGTATTCCGACATATCAATGCGGACGATCGCCTCTTCGGTATCAAACAGATAAGATGCTAATGCTTTCGCCAACTCGGTTTTACCTACACCCGTGGGGCCGAGGAAGATAAAACTAGCAACCGGACGGTTCGGATCGGCTAAACCCGCGCGCGATCGTTGAATTGCATCTGCAACCGCCGTCACCGCTTCATCCTGTCCGATTACCCGTTTGTGCAGTTCATCTTCCAAGTACAAAAGTTTCTGCATTTCCGATTCAACTAACTTGCTAATCGGGATTCCCGTCCACTTAGAAATAATCTCGGCAATGTCCGATTCCGTGACTTCTTCCCTGAGCAAAGTTTTACCAGTGGTTTGAGTTGCTGTCAGTTGAGCTTCGGCTTCTTGCAATTGTTTTTGCAATTCGGTTAACTTGCTATATTTCAACTCAGCAGCGCGGTTTAGGTCATATTTTAATTCAGCTTGTTGAATTTCAATATTCACCTTATCAATTTGTTCTTTGATTTTTTGAATGCTACCGATGACACCTTTTTCTGATTGCCATTGGGCGTTCAAACCGCCTTGCTGTTCCTTGAGATTTGCTAAGTCTTTTTCCAATCTTTCCAAGCGTTCGACCGAAGCTGCGTTGCTTTCTTTTTGCAGCGACAATCTTTCCATTTCTAGCTGCAAAATCCGGCGGTCGATTTCGTCTAGTTCTTCCGGCTTGGAGGTGATCTCCATTTTCAGTTTAGCCGCTGCTTCGTCCACTAAGTCAATGGCTTTGTCGGGAAGGAAGCGATCGCTAATATATCGAGTAGACAAAGTAGCCGCAGCAACTAGCGCGCTGTCAGAAATTTTCACGCCGTGGTGAACTTCATACCGTTCCTTCAAGCCTCGCAGAATAGAGATAGTATCTTCAACGGTTGGCTGGTCAACATAAACTTGTTGAAAACGGCGCTCTAAAGCCGCATCTTTTTCGAGATACTTGCGGTATTCGTCGAGAGTTGTAGCACCGATACAGCGCAATTCTCCCCTCGCTAACATGGGTTTGAGCAAGTTGCCGGCATCCATCGAGCCTTGTGTCGCGCCGGCCCCGACAACGGTGTGAATTTCATCGATAAATAGGATGACTTTACCGTTGCTGTCCATCACTTCTTTGAGCACGGCTTTCAAGCGTTCTTCAAATTCTCCCCGGAATTTTGCACCGGCAATTAACGCGCCCATATCTAAGCTAATTAATTGTCGGTCTTTGAGAGATTGCGGCACATCTCCGGTGATAATTCGCTGGGCGAGTCCTTCGGCGATCGCAGTTTTACCAACTCCTGGTTCCCCAATCAGTACGGGGTTGTTTTTGGTGCGGCGGCTCAATATTTGAATCGTGCGGCGAATCTCGTCATCTCTTCCGATTACCGGATCGAGTTTGCCTTGACGCGCGGCTTCTGTCAAGTCTCGGCCGTATTTTTCCAGCGCTTCGTATTTGCCTTCTGGATTTTGGTCTGTCACTTTGTTGTTCCCCCGGACTTGGGTAATAATATTTTTGAGCTTGGCTTCATCTAGTTTAAATTCTTGCAGGAGATTTTTGCCGAAGCGATCGTCCTTGACGTATCCTAGGATCAAATGCTCGATCGAGATAAATTCATCGCCGTACTCTTTGCGATAAGCTTCAGCGCGGTCTAGCAAAGTGTCGAGAGAACGGCCGAGATAAACGTTGCCGCCAGTTCCCGATATTTTGGGTCCCCGGCTGATAGTCTCATCAGTGCGATCGCGCAATTTTGATACAGAAACTCCCGCTTTGTTAAATAAGCTGCTAGCCAGTCCCGATTCTTGTTCCAGCAAAGCTTTCATCAAATGTTCGCTTTCTAGCTGCTGCTGCTGAGCTGCTTTGACGATTTCTGGAGTGCGGGCGATGGCTTCCCAGGCTTTTTCGGTAAATTGGTTTGGATTATTCGGTTGCATAAATTTTAATTCCCTGCACTAAAAAAAGAGCGATACTGTAGAGGCGAATACTCGATCGCCCGTACAATTATCATTGTAGGGAGTTGCGGAGGGCGATCGGATCGGTGTTCCCCTATATGTAGATAGGTATTTCCGTCCTTTGTCGCAGTCCGTCGCAGCCAAAAGCAAACTGTCGCGCCTAAAAGTTGCACTCTTGGATAAAAGCAACTCTCATCTTAAAAATGCTTTCTAGTGCAAATTAAAAAAACGGCATATTCTTAAACAGTCTCCTGTTGCGGAAAATGGAGAAACACCAATGTAAATAGGAGAGAGGACTTGAGAAATGTCACAGTCCTGTAACTAAACCCAAAGCGTTATTGTTTTACTCATCAATAACAGCCGCTATAACTCTCAGAACAGGACGATATATTTATGAAAATTTTACCTTTAATTTCGTTAGGTATTGTAGCAAGTGCCGCGATCGTATTAGCCCCTGAAGCTTGGGCAAATACCTGGCGTGCCGCACACCGGATGTCGGGTTTTTCCGCCGACAGCAATTACTACTTGTATCTAGAAAGTTCCAGAGATACAGGAGCGGGAATTCCCAAAGCAGAATTGCAAATTATCCGAGTTGCTGCCAATTCCTGCATCAAAAATGGGTGTATCGAAACTAAATATGGCGAGCCAGACTCCAATAAAAGCACTAACATGGCAGAAAATGACTTGCTTAAAAAAAGTTGGAATAACAGGCAAACTTTGAAGTTAACTCCTCCTCAAGCTGGAACTAAACTGAACATTATTTCTCGTACTCCCGGAGCCAATGGAAGCCAGACAGTCGCCGTCAAAGTCAATAGATCGAAGCTTTTACAAATACGCCTAGAACAGCGAAAAAAAAATGCTTCGGTTGGCAAAGAAAGCGCAGCAATGCGTCTTGTAATTAATCATAACGGTCGGCAGCGCGTCCTCGGAACGCTGAACAATTTTCAAGATTGGGTGTTATCTTATTCAATCCGAGAAGTTCGTTTGTCTCCGAACGGGCGCAGTGTCGTTGTTCTGGTGGACAAGACAGAACGCACTTTTGAAGGAGTCTTGAAAACTACTTTTGTACAAGGCTTTGTTCTTTAAGATTGCTATATTCCCCGGTTTTGGGCTGGGAATTATCAGGACTTATGCAGAACCCCTATATCTAAGATGTGCAGTGTGCAGCTACTGATAGATTCTGTGTGTCATTCCCGCTCGGGTTGTTAATTATACCTCTTGCAAAAATTCTTCTCATCAATTGATGGGACGGAGAACCCGTCCTAATTATTTTGGCAAGAGGTATATTATTCTTTATTTTGATAAGTGATATATCCATATATTTAAAAATTTCCCTCTTCCTTCCTCCCTTTTTATTTTTCCTTGAATATCTGCTTTCCTGCCAACTGCTTTCCTGTCAACTGCCAACAGTTTTCAAGCCTGCATCACCACCCGTTCCGGGAGACTGACAATAAAAGTTGAGCCTTTCCCGTCCTCGCTTTCAACGCTAATTTCGCCGCCGAGAATTTGACACAAGCGCTGGCTAATTGTCAATCCCAAACCCGTGCCTCCATACTTCTTGGTAGTCGAAGCATCAGCTTGGGTAAAAGGTTTGAATATCTGCTCTAATTGCTCGTCCGTCATGCCAATGCCAGTATCGCTGACTCGAAAAATCAAAACTTGAGAACTGTAGTTTGAAGCAGAGTTATAATCCTTATTTTTATGTTTTTTCGGCTGTTTTAATTTTTCATTTTTAATTCTTTCGACGCCGATAGTAATCACGCCTTTTTCAGTAAATTTGGCAGCGTTGCTGAGCAAGTTTAGGAGGATTTGCCGGACTTTAGGTTGGTCGGCGTACATTGTGCCGAGTTCGCCTTGGGTTTTTAGCGCTAAAGCATTGCCTTTTTTCTCTACTAGCGGTTGAGCCGTAGTCATCACTTCTTCAATCATTGTCGCTACGTCGAAGTTTTCCAAATAAAGCGTGACGTGGCCGGCTTCTATTTTGGAAATGTCGAGGATGTCGCTGATCATGTCGAGCAAATGTTTGCCTGCGGTTTGAATTTTTTCTAAGTCTGGGAGAAAGTCTTCAGAACCGGAATCTTGAGCATCTTCTTGCAGCATTTCGCTGTAGTTGATGATGGCGTTGAGGGGGGTGCGGAGTTCGTGGCTCATGTTGGCTAGAAATGCACTTTTTGAGCGGTTGGCAGCTTCGGCTGCTACTTTTGCTTCGTGCAAGTCTTCTGTGTATTCCGCTACTCTTTGGATCAGTTCGTTGAGCGAAGTTGCTAGCATTCCCACTTCGTCGGAAGTGGTAACTGGTACTTGCAAGTCAAAGTTCGATTCTTCTGTCACTCGCTGAGCGATGAGGGTAGTGGCTTCTAAGGGACGGGCGATCGCCCTGCTGGTGTATGCTGCAAGTATCGCTGCGATCGCCGCCGACAGCAACATAGAAACAACGAGAATCATAGTTCCGAGTTGTTCGGCTTTCTCGTAGGTTCTAAACGCCTCATCTGATTTGTTGCCAAAATTGTCAGCGAGTTTTGCTGAATCCTCAGAAAACTGTGCGAGTTTCAAAGCGGTTTCGCCATCGACAAAATTGTTCAAGTTCCGCCCGAAAGCCTGCCGTTGCTGCGGATTCAAAGCTGATACTTTCGCAGTCGCCAACAATTTTTGTACTTGTTGAAAGTATGATTCTACCGTCTTGCCGTTGACTCTAGCGAACTGTTGCAGCAGTTGGTAGTCTTTGGCAATCTCGGGATTTTTGGTCGGCTGCATGGTTTGCAGTTGTTCCAGGATGCCGCTCATCTGAGCAACGCGGGCGAGGAATTCCGATCGCTGGCGATCGAAAATTTCCGGTTTGTTCACGCTTGCCGCCAGCTCTTGCTGGTGAATTCTGACTTCCTGCACCGTATTATTAAGATTAATCAAGATTTCGGCTTTATCTCGGTCGATCGCCAGTTTTTCTCTAACTTGCTGTTTGTGATAGGATTCTACTCCCCGTCCCGCCACAGCACCCAAAATCGCAATACCAATGACCAAGGCGTATCCGCAGCCGATTTTCTGCCTGATACCCAAGCGGCCAAACAGATTTTTCAACCCTATTTGAGGAGCGTTTTGCAGTTGATTTTTCAAGGCTAAGGTTAAAGACATAGGGAATTTACTCGTCACCCTCAGAGGCACTATCTATATTCTAATTGATGCCTGCGTGAGGGTAAATAAAGTTATGACTTTAAACCGGAATTCGGCAGCTATGGGGCCTTTGCAGGGTTCCACAGCTCGATCGGCTTGACAGTTGGCAGCAGTTATGGTTAACCAACTATAGAGGTTCTCAAGTGACTGAGGAATTGATCGATTAATCTAAAATTCCTCAATTCCCCAATTTTTCAATCTCAAATCTGTACCAGTACCCGATCCATCCTATACTCGGTTATACAAAAAGCGAGTTATAAGTTGCAAGTTAGCAGTTAAATTCGCGATCGAACACTCCACTCCCCTCGCAACCCACAACTTATCGCTGTTCCTCTACTGACAAAGTTTAAATTGTGCTATTTGAGCAGGAATTTTTGAAGCATTAGGTACGCTAGCAGAGGCAGGAACGAAGATTCCCATGCCGAAACTGCAACCCTCTGCAGTCGTGCATTCTCCAGGTTTAGCGGTGATTTGATATTCGCCTTGGGATGGCGGAGTAAAAGAGATTGACGCCAGTTCCCCTGTCTTTTGACTCGTACCGATTTCTTGACCGCTGGCATCCTTGAGAGTTAAGTTTAAATCCTGGCAATTTCCGTCGCAAGTCGCAACAAAAGTATACTCAGTATCGGGATGCAGCGTGGCTCTAAACGGAGACGAAACTTGCTTGCGAACTTGGCCGAACAATGGCACAAATACTAATTTTTGACCGTTGCTAGAGCGCTGGTCAAATTCTGTTTTTAAGCGACAAACAACCGTTTTTTGGCTTTCGGTCAGTTCTTGAGCGATCGCACTTCCTATAATTGCAGTACCGAGAAGCAAGGAAATGCCCGAAATAACCAGATTTTTGATTTTCATTGATGTTCCCTAAAGTGAATTTTTGGGTGATTGCAATAGACCGCTTTTGGTTGCTGTTTATTGAGTTATCTGGAGCCTATCACATCTGTTGTGAATTGACCAAACAGGAAATGGGGAATGGGG
>NZ_CAWPRX010000120.1:0-7753 GCF_963890365.1 Tychonema sp. LEGE 07196
GCCGAATGGCCCCTCTCCCCGTTTCCCCCTCTCCTCCTCACCATACACAATTGGGATGCACAACGGCTTAGCGGCTTGGTGACGAAGAGGCGGCGATGCTGCATTTTACGGCAGAAGAAAGCGATGCAGCAGCGCTGCTGTTTGGCTGCGACTGTCAGTTTTGCGTCAATTCCTGGCGATAGTTGCACCGTTTGCCGCCCTTGGACTTGACTTGAGACGATCGCCTTCCACCTACAAAAATTTGATTATTTGTTGAAATACCATTTAAATATTGATTAGCTTAGCAGCGAGTCATCCTAACTTCGCAAGACTCAAACTAAACATATGTTTAAACGCTGGAAGTTAGAAAATTAAACAGTTGAAAAAATCCATGCGCTGATAATATTTTTGCGGTGCATTTTTCAGAATTTTGACTTCCAGGATTTGGTAGCGGGAATCCCATTCTGCCGTCAATTTATAATCTTAAAGATCCAGGCAAATAATTTAGAGCCGGACTTACGCATCGACACCAAAGAAACCGGGTTTTGGCCTGATTTGCTGGCTGCAACTAAGGATTTTGATGAAAAACCCGGTTTCAAATCGCGCAGGTGTTCAAGATTATTGATGATATTCGATCGCCCGACCGGATCTTAGGGGTTGCATATTTTGGAAAATGTGCTATGGTATGACCTAATCGGTTCTGGTGGAGATCAGCCACTAGACGAAAGGGGGAAAGTTCGGTGCAAACCCGGCGCTGTCCCGCAACTGTGATGAAGCGTAGAGTAGCTTCTTAGTCAGGATGCCCGCCGATTGTATCGTTCTATTAACCCATCTGCGAGGTACGGATGTCTTCAGCATTTTGTTTTCGATTCGATTGTTTTTCACCAGACGCTGCGCGATCGGCTATTATGCTCCTTAACCCGTGAGAAACCTTTGGTGCAATTGGTTTCTAGAGCAACATAACGAGTTAAAAAAGTTAGCCTCAACAGCATTATCTAGTTTTAGACGCAAGAAATATTGCGCGGGGTTTTGCCTGCTGTAATTTCTAACAGCTTTGTGATAGCGATGTTAGATATTCAGACGATTTCACCTTTGAGGCATCACATTACATTCTGATGACATTGCTGTAGAAAATTCTGCATCGGATACCCCTTAGTTTCCGACAGAGTTTCTATGGAATATCAAAGACTCAACTCGATCATTCAGCAAATATCAATAGTAAAAATTCAGTCATCTAATGTCCGGTTCATTACCATCACAAAAACCGTTCGTAGTACCGACTTCAGTCCGTACTACGAACCAATCGGACACGATATCAATTGCGATCGCTCTTTGTAATATCGCTATTTGTACTGATGATGCTATTGAAACCCATACTTAAGAGAGAAAAATCATGTCAATTTCAACTGCCACAATTGGATATCCTCGCATTGGTAAAAATCGCGAAGTTAAAATCGCATTAGAAGCATTTTGGAGTGGCAAATTAGATGCCAATAATTTATTGCAAACAATCAGAAAAGTAGAAATAGAAAACTGGCAAACACAGCTAAAAACAGGTATATATCGCATCGGTGTGGGCGATACTACCCTCTACGATAGTGTTCTGGATTGGACAGTTCGCCTGGGGTTAATCCCCCATCGCTTTCGGGATTTATCAGGTTTAGATCGCTACTTTGCAATGGCGCGGGGTAAAGAAGGGATACCTGCGCTAGAAATGACTAAATGGTTCGACACCAACTATCACTACCTGGTGCCAGAAATTCCCTCAGAATGGCAGCCTGCTGATTTTAGCGACTTTCTCGAAACGGTTAATCGCGCTCAAACTTTATTAGGCGAAAAAGTAATTCCTATTGTTTTAGGTCCCATTACTTTACTGCGATTGAGTCGGTTTTACCTACCCTTAAATGAAGCAATTTTAAGATTGCGAGAACGTTATCTGGCGTTGCTGAAAGCCTTAACAAACTTGGGTATTTATGAAGTGCAAATTCACGAACCTGCCTTGGTTCTGGGTGATGCTGGCCAATTCAAAGAAGCCTTTGAGTCAACCTATAGTTCCTTCGCTGAAATCAAACTTCCCATCGATTTAGTTACTTATTTTGATGATTTAGGAGATACCTATCCTTGGGTGATACAGTTACCAGTTGCTAAAATTAGCTTAGATTTTACTCGCGGATGCAATTTAAAATTGCTTAAACAACAGGGATTTCCTGCTGATAAACGATTGGGTGTGGGAATTGTAGATGCTCGCAATATTTGGCAAATTCGTCCAGAACAAGTGCTGCCATTGCTCCAAGAGATTCAGCAAATTACGCCCGATATTGTAATTCAGCCGTCGGCATCGTTGCAGTTTGTTCCCTACGATGCTGCACGGGAAACAAAGTTGCCGGAACCTCTCCGCAACGTGTTGAGTTTTGCCGAACAAAAGCTGCAAGCTGTGAAGTTTTTGGCACGCAGTTTAGCCGGAGAAGATACTGGAAGCGATCGCGCTAAAATTAGCAATGCTTGGACAACCTTCGAGGAGTTTAGCCCTACCAATATTGCCGTGCAGGAACGTCTGAACAGCCTAACAACCAATGACTTTCAACGCAAATTATCCTACGGCTTGCGGTTGTCGGAACAGATTTCTCTGCCGATTTTTCCCACCACAACGATCGGCTCATTTCCTCAAACCCCGGAAGTGCGAAAACTGCGCCTGCGCTACAAAAAGGGTGAATTGAGTCAAGAAAACTATCAAGCTGCGATCGACCTTCAAATTGCCGATAGCATTAAAATCCAAGAAGAAATTGGACTAGATGTGTTGGTGCATGGCGAATTTGAACGCACCGATATGGTGGAATATTTCGGACAACAGTTGGATGGATTCGCCTTCACGGCAAATGGCTGGGTACAAAGCTATGGCAGCCGTTACGTGCGTCCGCCGATTATTTACGGTGATGTTGTTCGCACCGATCCAATGACTGTGCGCGAGTTCAAAGTAGCGCAATCATTGACGCAAAAACCCGTTAAGGGAATGCTAACAGCCCCCGTAACAATTTTAAATTGGTCATATCCGCGCACCGATATTTCTAGACAAACACAAGCATTTCAAATAGCTTTGGCCTTGCGGGATGAAATAGCAGATTTAGAAGCAGCAGGAGCGCAAGTAATTCAAGTAGATGAACCAGCATTGCGCGAAGGCTTACCTCTGAAAGTAGAAAACTGGAGTCAATACCTATCTTGGGCTGTAGATGCGTTTCTTCTGGCTACCGCAAGCGCTCATCCTCAAACTCAAATTCACACGCATATGTGCTACTGCGAATTTGGCGATATCATCAAAGATATTGAACGGTTAGATGCCGATGTAATTTCGATTGAAAATAGCCGCAGCAATAACCAAACGCTGCATGAAATAACCGCCGCAGGTTACACCTATCAAGTGGGTAATGGCGTGTATGACATCCACAGTCCAGTGGTGCCAACGACGGAACAGATTTTGCAACAACTGCGAACTGGCATTGCTAATCTACCAACTCAACAAATTTGGGTAAATCCCGATTGTGGCTTGAAAACACGACGTTGGGAAGAAGTAATTCCGGCGCTAAAAAATATGGTGGAAGCTGCAAAAATCCTGCGGGAGGAAGTAAATGCGACCGGAAAATAGCGTTTGGCAAGGAAATTTTGGCTATTGGCAACAGGGATTTATTCATACCAATTTGCTAGTTATTGGTTATACAGGATGGAAGGGATTTGAGTCTTTCGGGCGGGGTGTTGTGGTCTGTGATGTAGATACTCAAGTTCTTGATTCTACAATGACAAGCCTCGAATCAATTCCTTTTCACATTCAGTTTATTCCTATCAATTTGATGGAATTTTATCTGCGATCGCTATCCGTTGACTCATCGAATATTCCATTTGTGATAGCAGCAACTGCTAAGTACAATCCAGAGCAAGATATTCTGCTATTGCTGAAATTTGGTCGTCAAACAGAGGTCAATCTATTAAGCAAACTAGCCATTCCTCCTGCCGATTGCTACGAACAAGTCTGTAGGCGATGGGAGGAATTCCAACCAAGTTTGACACCCTAAAACTTTCGCTATTCATGCCTAAATTCAACTCAATTCATATTTCGCATAGGTTGATAACTTGATACTGGATCTTTAATAGATGATGACATCTGAAACAAATAGCGAAGATTGGCAGCAATCCTTTATTGCAACTAATCTGCTGGTGTTAGGCTATAACGCTTGGGTTGGCTATCTGAATGGTGAACGAGGCGCAGTAATTTGTAGTCTTAATAACCCATTGATGGGAGTTACTGGTGAAACATTCCAATCGCATTTTGTTCCCCGCAGTCGTTTGGCTCCCTTTCTCAATGCTTGGTTATTGGCTCCCGACACCGCCATCCTGCAAAATCACCACATGAACGGTCATATTTTGCAAGCTGCAGATACCTATAACCCAAGTAAAGACATCATTCTGCTGCTGGAATCCGGTCGGGAAGTCACGTTCTTTTATCTGCGAAATCTACCGATTTCGCCCTCGCAATGTTACGAACAAATCTGCAAAGGATGGGAAGAATTCCAACCTCAGTCCACCCGTTTGAACGAAGAAAATCTCCGATGCAATTGATTCAATACAAAGTTGCGATGGAACCAGTTCCAGAACGGAAGCTAGAGGGTTTTTTAGCGTTGGGGTTTCGGTTGGCGATCGATTTGGCTAGCGGTGCATTGTTTGTCCCAATAGCAATAGTGCGATCGCAAATAGCAAAGCTGCATCTTCCTAAACAGGATTCTCTACCTAAACGATCTGACTAATTCAGGACTGACACATCAAGGCCAAAGAAACCGGGGTTTTTAGCTAATCTGTTGCGCTATTTTCACGGCGGGAAATACTGTCGCTTTTGATTTTTTGCTACTAATTTAGGCCCGCAAAACACTAACAAAAGCATCGCAGAAACTGGGTTTCTTGGATGTGCGCGAGGTGTCAGAAACCCGGTTTCTTCCTCAATTTTGGGGGGGGATGCGTAAATTATCGCAGAAACCGGGTTTCTTGGATGTGCGCGGGTGTCAGAAACCCGATTTCTGGCGATCGGTGCGTCCAGGACTATATCGATCGCCCTACTGGTACAATAGAATGTACAAGATCAGCAAATTCAACCGCTACTCGAAATCATGTCCGCAAATACCGCGCTACCCGCAGCCCTAGCTAAAATCGTCCAGCGCTTCCAGCGACACTCCGATCCGAAACAGCGCTACGAACAACTGCTGTGGTATGCAAAGCGACTTCCAGCATTTCCCGAAAGCGATAAACTCCCAGAAAACAAAGTTTCTGGCTGCGTATCGCAAGTTTATATTACCGCAAATTTGACCGACGGAAAAGTTTTGTATCAAGGCGATTCTGACGCTCAGTTAGTCAAAGGATTAGTTGGCTTGCTTGTGGAAGGTTTGAGCGGATTAACGCCTGCTGAAATAGTTAGCATTACCCCAGATTTTATTCAAGATACGGGATTGAATGTGAGCCTGACACCTTCCCGCGCTAACGGATTTTATAACATCTTTCAAATGATGAAAAATAAAGCAGTGGCTTGCGAATTTAGCGCGCAAGCAGAAGCAAACTAACCGGAAAAACAGCCATGATTCAAACTGCTGATTTAACCAAATCTAATTCTAGCAACTATCCCGCGACTGTTCAGAAATATCTCTGGAACTGGAAAGAAACCCAGATTGAAGTTATTTACGAAACCAGGGGAGGCGGAAAACCCGTATTGTTGCTGCCGGCTTTCAGTACGGTTTCCACGCGGGAAGAAATGCGTCCTTTAGCAGAGTTGTTAGCTCCAAATTTCCAAGTAGTGAGTGTAGATTGGCCTGGTTTCGGCGAATCTTCGCGCCCGCGCACCGACTACGAACCGCAATTATACCATCAATTTTTGAAGGATTTTGTGGAGTCAGTTTTTAACAGTTCTGTTGCTGTAGTGGCGGCCGGTCACGCTGCGGGTTATGCGATGCAATTAGCGCAATCAAAGCCGAATGTTTGGTCGAAGATTGTGTTACCTGCACCGACTTGGCGCGGGCCTTTGCCGACAATGAGCAAACAGCCAAGGGGTTGGCACGGAATGGTGAGAGAATTAGTACGATCGCCCTTAATCGGTCAATTCCTGTACAAACTGAACACTGCGCCGTCATTCCTGAGTTTGATGTACCGCCGCCACGTCTACGCCGATGCAGCCAAAGTCACAGCGGATTTCATTCAAAACAAGCGGAAAGTCACTCAACAACCGGGGGCGAGATTTGGTTCGGCGGCTTTTGTCACCGGAGGTTTAGATCCGGCCAAAACGCGGGAAGAATTTGTCGCCAACTTCCAAGGATTGACAGTACCGGTGATGGTTGTAGTTGCGGAAAAAGCGCCACCAAAATCAAAGGCGGAAATGGAAGTATTAGCTCAATTACCGGGAGTGGAATCGCGAGTTATTCCGGGAACTTTGGGTTTGCATGAAGAGTTTGCAGAAGATTTGGCAAATGCGGTTAAGTCTTTTATTTCAGAGAATTAAGAGGTAATGAACCGCAGAGGACGCTGAGGGCGCAGAGGAGAGAAGCAAAGAGGGGATGAATGCAGGCTGTTTTTTTTACGTTTGTTTTGATTTTTTGCTGTTGGTTTTGTCTGCCAGTTTATGCTGTCGGACAGTCGCAGCCGATGGACTCACAAAAAAGTATAATTGAAAGTGCGATCGACTTTCACATCCATTCATCTCCTGATGTGATTCCCCGCAGGTTGGATGATTTTGAGGTAGCTAAATTTGCCGCCAGCGCGCACATGAAAGCAGTTGTCTTAAAAAATCACTATGGCAGCACCGCAGCACGGGCAGTTCTAGTCAATAAAATTGTACCGCAAATCGAAGTTTTCGGGGGAATTGTTCTCAATCATTCCGCAGGCGGCATTAATCCCCAAGCTGTAGAAGCAATGCACCGCATCGGCGGCAAATACGGTAAAGTAGTGTGGCTGCCAACCGTTGATTCCGAGCATCATTTAAAGGTTTTTCACAAATCGGGAATCGGGATTAAAGTAGCAGAAAACGGCAAACTTTTACCAGAAACAGCAGCGGTACTCAAGATTGTAGCTAGAGATAATTTAGTGTTGGAAACCGGACACATTTCCTCAGCAGAAGTTATGGCAGTTGTCCGGCAAGCCAACCTTCTCAACATTAAAAACATCCTGATTACCCACGCAATGGCCGATGTACCCGGTTTGTCCCTAGAAAATATGCAAACAGCAGCCCAGATGGGAGCGTTTCTAGAATTAGCATTTGTCAACGATTTGATGGGAGAAAATGCCGCCGATGACGGACACAAAAACTGGCATCACGTTTCCATTAATCAGATGGTAGCAGCCATAAAACTCATCGGAGCCGAGCATTTTGTTCTGAGTACAGATTTGGGAAGAAAACCCGATCCTTTACCTGCCGAAGGTTACAAATTATTTGTAGAAAAGTTGATAGATGAAGGCATCTCTCAACCTGAAATTGATTTAATGATGAAGCAAAATCCCGCTCGCTTGTTAGGAATTTAGAATTGTTAGCTGTTGACTGTTGACTGTTGACTGTTAGCTGTTGACTGTTGACTGTTAAGAGGGCCCGCACGGGGGCACCGCCCCTACTGACTGTTGACTGTTGACTAATGACTAATGACTAATGACTAATAGACCTCTTGCAAAAGTCAAATTTACCCCCCGCAAGTCCCCCCTCCCGCGGGGAGAAACAAGAATAATCTTGCTCCCTCCCCGCGGGAGGGGAGGGTTGGGG
>NZ_CAWPRX010000121.1:0-7709 GCF_963890365.1 Tychonema sp. LEGE 07196
TGCGTAAATCTCAGAAACCGGGTTTCTCTTTATATTTATCGTCATCCAACCAAAAAGTCGTAGAAACCCGGTTTCTTTCCCCTTGCGTAAATCTCAGAAACCGGGTTTCTCTTTATATTTATCGTCACCTAATCAAAAAGTCGTAGAGACCCGGTTTCTTTCCCCTTGCGTAAATCTCAGAAACCGGGTTTCTCTTTATATTTATCGTCATCCAACCAAAAATTCGTAGAAACCCGGTTTCTCTCCCTTGCGTAAATCTCAGAAACCGGGTTTCTCTTTATATTTATCGTCACCCAACCAAAAATTCGTAGAAACCCGGTTTCTCTCTCCTGTGTAAATCTCAGAAACCGGGTTTCTCTTTATATTTATCGTCACCCAATCAAAAAGTCGTAGAAACCCGGTTTCTCTCTCCTGTGTAAATCTCAGAAACCGGGTTTCTCTTTATATTTATCGTCACCTAATCAAAAAGTCGTAGAAACCCGGTTTCTCTCCCCTGCTTAAATCTTAGAAACCGGGTTTCTCTTTATATTTATCGTCATCCAACCAAAAAGTCGTAGAAACCCGGTTTCTCCCGGCATCACCGGAGACTAGGACGATCGCCCTTAACTCACTATGGCGCGATCGTCTCGCACAATAGCAGATAGAGCGATCGGAGCGGGCTCATAGGTCACAGACATTTCCAATAATTATGCAAAAGATAGTCCAAACCACGATAATATCGTTCAAAAATCAGAAATTTTGGAGGTGTCTAACAATTATAACTGCCTAGTCACTCCTTGAGAAAGAGAGGGAATACCGACAATTTAATTTAAAATAAAAATAGTACGAATTACTCAAGAGTACGTTTAACAAAAATTAATATTATTTAATAACTGAAGTTCAGGACTTCATATCATGACTTCTAATGAATCTTCCCCAGAAATTAAACCAGCAGAATCGATCGCCCCAGCCGCCCTCGACAGCCAACAATTAGCCGAAATCGATGCCCCCTTTCCCATTGTTGGGATTGCCGCCTCAGCGGGAGGGCTGGAAGCTTTCACCCAGTTACTCAGCCATTTGCCGGTAGATACGGGTATGGCGTTTGTGCTGATTCAGCATTTAGCTCCGGATCACAAAAGTCTGCTAACCGAGATTCTCGCCAGACAGACGAAAATGCCTGTTAGTGAGGTACAAGACGGCGTAACTGTAGAACCGAATCGAGTCTACATCATTCCGCCCAACACCAAGATGGTGCTGTGTAAAGGCGTGCTGCAACTATCCCCGCGCGAGAAGATTTATGGCAAATATATGCCGGGAGATGCGTTTTTTACCTCATTGGCGACCGATCGCGGCCACAAAGCAATTGCCGTAGTATTATCCGGGGGAGACGGAGACGGTTCCCTAGGGCTCAAGGCAATCAAAGCAGCCGGAGGCATGACTTTTGCTCAATGTCAAGACACGGCAAAATTCGATAGTATGCCGAATACCGCTGTCGCTACAGGGAATGTCGATTTTGTTCTGCCGCCAGAAAAAATTGCCGAGGAACTGGCAAACTATAGCAGCAGCGGCCTTCTAACTTCCACAATTTCCCTAGCAAAAGTTGAAGAATCGCCCGAACCGGGAGATGCCCTGGTAACTATTTTTGCCCTGCTAAAATCAACCGCAGGCGTTGATTTTAGCCACTACAAACCCACAACGATCGCGAGGCGCATCCAGCGGCGGATGGTATTGTACAAGCTCGAAAACCTCGATGATTATGCCGAATACCTGCGAGAAAATGCGGCTGAAGTCACAGCTTTGTATGAAGAAATCTTGATCCACGTTACCAGTTTTTTCCGCGATCCCGAAGCCTTTGAAAATTTAAAAGAGCTGGTTTTCCCCAGCATTACCCAAAATAAATCGCCAGACGCTTCGATTCGGATTTGGGTGGCGGGATGTTCTACAGGTGAAGAAGTTTATTCGATCGCCATTTGCTTGTTAGAGTTTTTGAGCGATCGAGTTATTTCGCTGCCGATTCAGATTTTTGCTACAGATATCAGCGAGACGGCGATCGGCAAAGCGAGGTCTGCCACCTACTCAGAAAACCAGATGGTAGATGTTTCACCAGAACGCCGCGATCGCTTCTTTATTCGCATCGAAGAAGGAAGTAGTTATAGAATCTCCAAAGCAGTCCGCGAACTGTGTGTATTTGCGCGACAAGACTTAGGCAGCGATCCGCCTTTTTCCAATCTCGATTTAGTTAGCTGCCGCAATGTGCTGATCTACTTGGGAGAGTCGCTGCAAAAAAAAGTAATGCCGATTTTTCATTACAGTCTCAACGCAGCAGGCTTTCTGTTATTAGGCAGTTCTGAAAGTACGGGAAAATTTTCATATTTGTTTACTTCTGTTGATAAAAAGTCTAAAATTTATAGCAAAAAATTCACGGCGACTCCTCCCACATTTTCGTTGGCACCGAGTTTCTACCCCGCCGCTAAAGCTGTTCGAGAACAGAGAATGAATGAAGACAATTCGATCGATAATTTTGACTTAGAGCGCGAAACTGACCAACTGATTTTGAATCGCTATGCCCCAGCCAGCGTGCTTGTTAACGAGCAGATGAAAATCCTGCAAGTGCGGGGAGATATCGATCCTTACTTTAGAGTGGTAGCCGGAACGCCGGACTTAAACTTGCTGACAATGGCAAGGGGAGGCTTGGTTGTGGAGCTTCGCACCGCAATTTCTCAGGCACAATCGCAGAACGCGACTGTTAGGAAAGAAAGGGTATTGGTTGAATGGGGCGGGCGATCGTCTGTGGTGAATATTCAGGTGGTGCCGTTCCAGTCCCACACCACCGCAGCACGCTATTTTTTGGTGCTGTTTGAAGAAGTTTTAGCCCCGGCGATCGACTTTTCCACTGTCACCGCTGAAAGTGGCGATCGAGGTGATTCCGATCCCGAAAATGAGCGGCTGACGCAGGCGCTTGCCGCCGCTAACCAAGAAAAACTTGCGGCGCGATCGCACCTGCAATCGCTAATTCAGGAGCAGGAATATCTCAACCAAGACCTCAAAGTTGCCAACGAAGAAATCCTCTCCAGCAATGAGGAACTGCAAAGCATCAACGAGGAACTAGAAACGGCAAAAGAAGAGATTCAAGCCACTAACGAGGAACTCACCACTACTAACGAGGAACTTCGCAGCCGAAATCTCGAACAAAGCCTGGTCAATAACGATTTGACAAATTTGCTTGCTAGTATCAATATCCCAGTTTTAATGCTGGCAAACAATTTAGAAATTAGACGATTTACGCCAACGGCGCAGAAACTTTTTAATCTAATTATCACAGATATTGGAAGACCCTTTAGCGACATCCGATCGACTCTTGATGTTCCTGACTTGGAACAGATGATTTTGGAGGTGATTGATACTCTCCAGACGCAAGAACGAGAAGTTAAAACTTTGTCGGGATATTGGTACAACCTCCGCATTCGCCCTTACCGCACAACGGAAAACCAGATTGAGGGCGTGGTGATGGTTTTGATCGATATTGATGCTCTAAAACTCAGTGCCAGAACCTTGGATGAGGCCCGAAACTACGCTGAAACTATTGTGGAAACTGTGCAAACGCCTTTAGTCACGCTAGATGCTGATTTCCGAGTGCACAAAGCAAATCGATCGTTCTATGAAACGTTTCAGGTTTTATCCTCAGAAACAGCGAACTCTTCGCTGTTTGAGCTAGGAAACGGGCAGTGGAATATCCCTCAATTGCGATGGATTCTGGAAGATATTCTGGTGAGCGATGTTCGGCTGCAAAACTTTGATTTGACTCATTTCTTTGAGCATATCGGCTCCAAAACTATGCTGCTGAATGCTTGCAAACTTGAACGAGAAGACCGAGCTTTAATGATTTTGCTGTCTGTCGAGGATATCACCGATCGCAAGCAGTTTGAGACAGAGCGATCGCAGTTATTGCAGCAGGAACAGTTGGCCCGCCAAGAAGCAGAAATTGCTAACCGCACTAAAGATGAATTTCTGGCGAATCTCTCCCACGAACTCCGCAATCCCCTGACTCCGATCTTGGGGTGGGCGAAACTGCTGCGTACCGGGAGGCTGAAGGAAGCCGTCGCCGATCGCGCTCTAGAGACGATCGAGCGGAGCGCGCTGGCGCAAGCTCAGTTAATCGAAGATATTCTGGATATTTCGCGGATTACCAGCAACAAGCTCGTTCTCGATACCAGTCCGATGGATCTGCGGTTAGTGGTGCAAGCTGCCCTCGACGGGGTTCAACTATCAGCGGATACCAAAAACATTGAAATTGTTTCGGAGTTGACTTCTGTAACTGTTTTAGGCGATGCCAATCGCTTGCAGCAAGTTGTGTGGAATATTCTGTCTAATGCGATTAAGTTTACTCCACCGGAGGGACGAGTGGAAGTTTCCTTGGAGCCGATCGAGTTTCGCGCTGAAATTCGAGTCACCGAAACGGGAAAAGGGATTGCGCCGGAGTTGTTACCGCATATTTTCGAGCGCTTCCACCAAGGAGATTCTAGCAGCATTAAGACGAATCAAGGGCTGGGATTGGGTTTGTCGATCGTCTACAATCTGGTGCAATTGCACGGGGGAATCGTGCTCGCCGAAAGTCCGGGGGAGGGAAAAGGAACTGCAATAACTGTGAGATTGCCTTTGCCAGACTCGGCTGAAGTGTTGACAGGGGCGATCGATTTTCCACCAACTGTATCGGCTGCGGCTTCAGACGCCTGTAGCGGCGATACAGTCCCCTCTCTCGAAGGCTTGCACATTTTAGCTGTAGACGATCGCATCGATACCCGCGAGTTATTGGAATTTGTGCTCGAAAGCTACGGGGCAGAGGTTGTGACAGTTGAATCTGCCAGAAGTGCGATCGCTGCTTTGACTGAAAATCCCGGCAAATACGACGTGCTGATCTCCGATATCGCCATGCCGGGGGAAGATGGGTATTTCTTGATTCGAGAAGTGCGAGCTCTTGCTGAGGCAGCCGGAGGACAAATCCCAGCCATTGCGCTGACTGCCTATGCGAGCGAGCCCGAACGCAAAAGGGCGATCGAGGCAGGTTTTCAAAGGCATATTACTAAGCCTGTAAAACCCGTTGAACTAGCATTAATTGTTGCTAATTTCGTAGGACGATGTTAAATATTTTTGATCTAATATAGAACCCATTTGATATCTATTCTGCGTAAATCTCAGAAACCAGTTTCTCTCTATATTTCTCGTCATATCGTTTCCCGTAGCATCGGAATGATTTAACCTTATACCATTTTTATAAAGATGTGCTATGGATGAAGTCTTAGCCCCCCCGAAATCGCGGGGGGGTTGGGGGGGTAATATCTAGCGCTACTTTATGAAATTGGTATTACTAGGGCGCAGAGAACACAGAGGAAGACAAGAGAGAGATGAATACAGAACTATGAAGCGCGGATTTGATCTGATACCATTTCTCTAAAATTGTGCAACACTCTTCGACCCCCCCTAGCCCCCCCGCTGCATTGCGGGGGGAACAAGAATACTGTTGCATTCTTTTTGAAAATTGATCTGACTCGATTTTATAATTCCGATGCTAACGGATTTGATGTCACCCAACCCAAAAACTCAAAGATGTCCAATGGCTTCTATAGCCTTTCTCATATCAATTTTATAAAGTTATGCTACTACCGAAAGTTTTACTCCCCCCCTTTATAAGGGGGGGTTGGGGGGGGTAGATATGTAGCGCTATTTTATGAATTTGGTATCAGAAAGATCGGGTACTATCGGGGATTGGGCATTGGCCCGCGCAGGGGATTGGCCCGCGCAGGGCATCTTGCCTGAAGAGCGAAGTCGAAGGGTGGGCATTGGGCATACTAATCGTTACCAGGCTGTTCCTGGTAACGAGTAATCGCTTAAGTTATTAAAATTTCATTGCTAAGTGGTTCCCACAAAGAGCCTACAAACCAATATATTCGTCCCTTCATAAATTAGTTTTTTTCAGCGATTATTTCAGCAGCCAAAGCGATAACAGATTCCGTATTAATCCTCGCGGTATAAGCGATTTGTGGGCCTTGTATACCCTTTAAATCTTCAACACGTTTGTGAATTTCCGATACACCTGTAGCTTTTAAGGCTGTCAAAAATGCTTGGTCGTGATAAACTTCTTCGGAAAACGAAACTTCGTCACTTTTAGAAAGATTTTGAATGCGAGCCGCTTTGTTGACTGTAGAGCCGAAATAGTCGATCGCATTATTGAGATTTACCAGCAAAGCCGTCCCTCGGTGAATGCCCACGCTAACACGAATCCACTCTGCTTGTGGGCGAGTAGAGTTGTACTTTCTGAAACGGGCGACAGCAGCAGCCGCCGCCATAATTGCTTCTTCGTTGCTAACAAAAGAAGCCATAAGGGCATCGCCGATGGTTTTAATTACTTTGCCGCCAAATTGCTCTACCGACTCAAAGAAAATTTCAAAATGATCGCGCACAATATTGTATGCTTTAGTATCTCCCAGGGTTTCGTACATTCTGGTAGAACCGGTAATATCGGTAAACATAATAGTAATCGCGCGAATCTTGACTCGCTCTCTTTCCGATATCGCTGCTTCGCCGAACAAACGCTTGTAATCTGGGTGGTGAAGCAGTTGCATTCCTGACAGTCGCAGGGGCAGTTGTTCTAATGTCAATTCTTCGGGCAATTCATCGGGATGCAAAATCAGCCCGGACAAATTGTGCTCGGTATTAGTTAGTTCGATTTTAACTTTTCCCGGACGCACAGTCAGCTTTTGTTTGTCAAAATCTGGCCCCGCTAACTGCTTGATTTTAATTTCTTGTATCTCTTCTGTGGCTTCGCCTTCTACTTTTAAAATCCCTTTAGCTAAGGTGAGGGGACAGCAGTACCGATATTGACCGCTTTCTAGGATAATTATTTCGGATGCACAGCAGCATAAAGGTGTTATCAGTTGCAGTTTGTTCTGAAGTACGGGAGGGGGAGCACAGACGGGGCGCAGTTTCGGGTCTTCGATTTCTTTGTTGAGGGAAAACGTAACTTCGACGCGATCGAGCAAATCAATGTTAAACTCGCGATCGCACATCGGGCAAAAAGACATTTCCGATGCGTCTGCCAAATCCTTGAATTCGTCTGCTATCATGTTGCAGTGCGGGCAGTGAATGTCCCAGTGCAGGTCAAAAGCGCCGGCTTTTACTCCGTGCAGAAATTCTGAAGTAATTCTTTTAACATTCTTGACAGTATCGCCGGCTACGTAGTAAGGATTAATCCGCAATCTCTGCAAAATGTGGGAACCGATTAACCAGTTTTCGATTTGGTCGATCGTTCCTTTGCTAGAATTGGAACGTTGTTTAAGTTGTTCTAGTTTTTCTGTTAATAATTCGATATTCACGACTTGCTTGCCTTTGAGCGTCAGGGCAAGAAATTTTTAAGCGTTGTTTTGGATAATTTATTGCTCTGCTTTGTTCTTCCCTGACAATTCTGATAAATTTGCACCTGTGCCGCTGTCCCTGATATGTATATAAATCTTAACAAATTAGCAGGCTAAAGGCGATGTTTCTTTAGGTAGAACGATGGGTCAGTTTTTACACGAGGGCGATCGCTGCATCTGTCTTCAGGAATATATTATCAGAGAATTGGGTTGAAAACCCCGTCCTTATAGGACGGCTTTGTAAGTAAAAGTATAAATTTAAATCATCTCTATTAAGATTAATAAAATATAAAAAACTAAAAACCCACAAGTATTTTGCTA
>NZ_CAWPRX010000122.1:0-72933 GCF_963890365.1 Tychonema sp. LEGE 07196
TATAAGAGACAGCCTTCTCCCCGTCCCCCACTCTCCCGTCAACAACTCGGATGCTCTGGTATCAAATCTAATCTGCTTCCCCCATGCAGCTCATTGACACTCACGTTCATATCAACTTTGAGACTTACAAGTCTGAATTAGAAACTATTCGACAACGCTGGCGCGAAGCTGGTGTGGTTCGGCTAGTTCATTCTTGTGTGGAGCCGGCAGAGTTTGCCTCAATTCAAGCAATCGCCGATCGATTTCCAGAAGTCTCGTTTGCGGTGGGGCTTCACCCCCTAGATGCCGCCAAGTGGAAAGACGAAACTGCGAATCTGATTCGCTTCAAGGCAAGTTCTGACTCTAGGGTAGTGGCGATCGGCGAAACCGGACTCGACTTTTTTAAAGCTGACGATCGCGAACACCAGTTTAAAGTGTTTGAGGCACAGCTTGAAATCGCCAGGGAACTTGACAAACCAGTCATTATCCACTGTCGCGACGCTGCCGCCCCAATGGCCCAAATGCTGCGGAACTTTTGGGAAAAACGCGGCCCGGTGCGGGGAGTGATGCACTGCTGGGGAGGTACGCCCGAAGAAACCCAGTGGTTTTTAGACTTGGGTTTCTACATCAGTTTTAGCGGAACAGTCACCTTTAAAAAAGCCTTGCAAATACAAGAATCAGCTTGTATGGTAAATAGCGATCGCATCTTAGTTGAGACGGATTGCCCTTTTCTCGCCCCCGCACCCCAGCGGGGAAAACGCAACGAACCAGCTTACGTATACTACGTAGCCGAGCAAGTTGCGAAATTGAGAGGAGTTTCTCTTTTAACTTTGTCGCGGCAGACAACCGAAAATGCCTGTCAGCTATTCGGCCTTTCACTCGCTATAGAGCAAGGAAACGAGGAAAACTAATCGATTTAGAGGCAAGCCTTCGGGGTAAGGGGTAATCTCATCTATATTTTGTTTGCCCTAAAAACCGGATTCATCCTCACCCTGAGATTCCTTTGACGTTGACGGCACGCGATCGAATTTGCGCCCTATAATAATAGAACCAGCCGATCGAGCTTTGGCTGACTATCCCCGCGATCGCAGCAGCCAGCGAACTGCCAGCAATCGGGCCAGCACGCCGTCCCAACGCTCGCCAAAACTTCCAGCAAAAACTCTTTCCTTACACAGTCAAATTTACAGACAGGGAGACACTTGGAACCTCAGTAATTTGGCAATAGCTTTCGAGTCAATTTGAGGAGTCAAATGTATGGGGAGTTTACCCTGAAACAGCAAAATATCGGTTCTAAAAACATCTCAATCAAGCGTAAATCCGCACAAAACGAATGCGAGCAACCCGCAAAAATAACCGTTGCAAAAGTCGGAGCGCGATCGAAAATATCATATACATTCTCTCACACAATCCATCAAAAAAACACAACAAAGTAAAAACGCCAAGCCTTGGCGCAATGTAAAAAGCTAGAGCCACAGCGGAAAAAGGACACCCATGATCACTAAAGATTACACAGAATTCGCGTTCACCTTGCCCGACCTGATCGAAATCCAGCGGGCAAGTTTTCGCTGGTTCCTAGAAGCCGGACTGATCGAAGAACTCGATAGCTTCTCCCCGATCTCAGACTACACCGGCAAACTAGAACTCCACTTCATGGGCAAAGACTTCAAACTCAAGCGCCCAAAATACGACGTGGACGAAGCCAAGCGCCGGGACAGCACCTACTCGGTACAAATGTACGTACCAACCCGCCTGATCAACAAAGAAACAGGCGAAATCAAAGAACAAGAAGTCTTCATCGGCGACTTGCCATTGATGACAGAACGGGGAACCTTCATCATCAACGGCGCGGAACGAGTAATCGTCAACCAAATCGTGCGTTCCCCCGGCGTGTACTACAAATCGGAAACCGACAAAAACGGCCGCCGCACCTACAACGCCAGTCTCATCCCCAACCGCGGTGCGTGGCTCAAATTCGAGACCGACAAAAACGATTTAGTCTGGGTCAGAATCGACAAAACCCGCAAACTATCGGCCCAAGTCCTCCTCAAAGCCCTAGGACTCACAGACGGCGAAATCTACGACAGTTTGCGCCACCCCGAATACTTCCAAAAAACCATCGAAAAAGAAGGACAGTTCGGCGAAGAGGAAGCTCTAATGGAGCTCTACCGCAAACTGCGACCGGGCGAACCCCCCACCGTAGCCGGCGGAGAACAGCTCCTCAATTCCCGCTTTTTCGACCCCAAACGCTACGATTTAGGCAAAGTCGGCCGCTACAAGCTCAACAAAAAACTGCGGTTGACAGTCCCCGACACCGTGCGGGTGCTGACATCCCAAGATATCTTGACGGCGATCGACTATTTGATCAACCTCGAATTCGACATCGGCTCGACGGATGACATCGACCACTTAGGAAACCGTCGCGTCCGCAGCGTCGGCGAACTGCTGCAAAACCAAGTCAGAGTCGGACTCAACCGCCTAGAACGGATCATCCGCGAACGCATGACAGTCTCCGACGCAGACTCCCTCACCCCCGCCTCCCTAGTTAACCCCAAACCCCTGGTAGCAGCAATCAAGGAATTTTTCGGTTCCTCGCAGCTATCCCAGTTCATGGATCAAACCAATCCCCTCGCAGAACTGACCCACAAACGCCGGCTTTCCGCCCTCGGCCCTGGAGGTCTGACCCGCGAACGCGCAGGTTTCGCAGTGCGGGACATTCACCCGTCCCACTACGGCCGGATTTGCCCGATCGAAACACCAGAAGGCCCCAACGCCGGACTGATCGGTTCCCTAGCAACCCACGCCCGCGTCAACCCCTACGGCTTCATCGAAACACCATTCTACCCAGTAGAAAAAGGACAGGTGCTGCGGGACAAAGCCCCCATCTACATGACAGCCGATGAAGAAGACGACTTGCGCGTCGCCCCCGGAGACATCAGCCTCGACGAAAACAACAACCTCTTGGGCGAAACCGTAGCCGTCCGCTACCGCCAAGAATTCACCACCACCACCCCGATGCAGGTGGACTACATGGCGATTTCACCCGTACAAATCGTCTCGGTTGCCACCTCCCTGATCCCGTTCTTGGAACACGACGACGCCAACCGCGCTCTGATGGGGTCGAATATGCAGCGGCAAGCCGTGCCGCTGCTCAAACCCGAACGCCCCCTCGTCGGTACTGGTCTCGAAGCTCAGGCAGCCCGAGATTCCGGGATGGTGGTAGTTTCCCGGATTGACGGCGAAGTCATTTACATCGATGCGACCCGGATTATTGTCAAGCCTTTGGCTGCAGATGCCGAGTCTAATTCCAGCGAAGAACATTTCCTGATTCGTGAGTACGACGAACTCAAAGTCAGACAGCCTTCGGTTTGGAAGCAAAAATACGCCGGCTGCATCGAACACGAACTGCAAAAATACCAGCGATCGAACCAAGATACCTGCTTGAACCAGCGCCCCCTAATCTATGAGGGCGATCGTGTCGTAGCAGGTCAAGTCCTCGCCGACGGTTCCTCCACCGAAGGCGCAGAACTCGCCCTCGGCCACAACATCCTCGTAGCCTATATGCCTTGGGAAGGATACAACTACGAAGACGCAATGCTTATCAGCGAGCGATTGGTGTACGAAGACGTATACACCAGCATCCACATCGAGAAATACGAAATCGAAGCCCGCCAAACCAAACTAGGCCCCGAAGAAATCACCCGCGAAATTCCCAACGTCGGCGAAGACGCCCTGCGCCAGCTAGACGAAGGAGGCATCATTCGCAAAGGCGCTTGGGTAGAATCTGGCGACATCCTAGTCGGCAAAGTCACCCCCAAAGGTGAATCCGACCAACCCCCCGAAGAAAAACTGCTCAGAGCAATCTTCGGTGAAAAAGCTCGCGACGTGCGCGACAACTCGCTGCGCGTTCCCAACGGAGAAAAAGGCCGCGTCGTAGATGTGCGCGTTTTTACCCGCGAACAAGGCGACGAACTGCCCCCCGGCGCTAACATGGTCGTCCGCGTCTACGTCGCCCAAAAGCGAAAAATTCAAGTCGGCGACAAAATGGCCGGCCGCCACGGTAACAAAGGCATCGTCTCCCGGATTCTGCCGAAGGAAGATATGCCCTACTTGCCCGATGGCACTCCGATTGACATCGTGCTCAACCCCTTGGGCGTACCGTCGCGGATGAACGTCGGTCAAATTTTTGAGTGCTTGCTAGGCTGGGCGGGCGAAAATCTGTCGATGCGGTTCAAGATGGTGCCGTTTGACGAAATGCACGGCGCTGAAAAGTCGCGGGAAACCGTTCACGGCAAGTTGGAGGAAGCGCGGGAAAAAACTGGCAAGCCTTGGGTGTTTAACGAAAAACACCCAGGCAAGACTATAGTTTATGACGGCAGAACTGGGGAAGCGTTCGATCGCCCAATCACAGTCGGCATCGCCTATATGCTCAAACTCGTCCACTTGGTAGACGACAAAATCCACGCCCGCAGCACTGGGCCTTACTCCTTGGTGACGCAGCAGCCTTTGGGCGGCAAAGCGCAGCAGGGCGGACAGCGGTTCGGGGAAATGGAAGTCTGGGCCTTGGAGGCCTTCGGCTGCGCTTACACCTTGCAGGAGTTGCTGACAGTCAAGTCGGACGATATGCAGGGCAGAAACGAGGCTTTAAACGCGATCGTCAAGGGCAAATCCATCCCGCGCCCCGGTACGCCGGAATCGTTCAAAGTGTTGATGCGGGAGTTGCAGTCTTTGTGTTTGGACATTGCCGTGCACAAAGTGAATACGAACGACGAAGGCAGCGAGCACGTTGAGGTGGATTTGATGGCGGATGCGGGCGGGCGGCGCTCGCCCTCCAGGCCTACTTACGAATCGCTTTCTCGCGACGAAGACGAAGATTAGGAATTTGAGATTTTTCGATTTTAAATTTTAGATTTTTTAGTAATATTTAATCTAAAATTTAAAATCGACAATCTCGAATCAAAATGCCTCAGCAGTGTTCGTACCACTACTGAGGCGAATCAACGCTCTAACAAGGAGATGCGCTGACATGATTATTTTAACAGTTATCCCCGGAATTGAAGGAGAATTCGATCGGGAGACAGGCTGTATTAACTGGCAAAGTAGTAAGTTTGGCAATGGTTACGGGCGTAAGTGGATGTCGGGAAAAACGGTATTAGTCCACCGATTAGTCCTCGAATCAAAAATAGCAGGATTCCTAGATTCCGGTTATTTTGCTTACCACACCTGCGACAATCCAAGCTGCATCAACCCGGAACATCTTGTAGCGGGGTCTGCCGCTGAGAAGACGGGACAGATGATGAGGCGCGATCCTCTTCGAGGGCTGCGCTAACGCAAAACTCCCAGACGCAAAAGTATTCCGGGAATTGATAAATTGTCGATCGTACAACTGCGAGAAATTCAGACTAAATATTTATCGGAAAAAGTCAAGAACCACCTAGCAAAAGAGTATGGGGTACAACATGAAACTATTACTAAGATCGTTCAGACAAATATTCCTGATAACTTCACCACAGTTTCTCCACATTTTTTAGGAGAAATTCAAGACAACGGCTGCATAATTTTTCAAGGCGGAAAAGATTGTTCAGGCTATGGCAGATACTGGAAAAATGGGAAGTTGAAATTAGTTACTCGTGCTGTTTTAGCAGAGAAATTAGGATATGAAGTTCCCACATATATGGATGCTTGTCATACCTGCAATACTCCCAGTTGTATAAATCCAGAACACCTCTGGGCTGGTACTCGTTCCCAAAATGCCTTAGATGCTTCAAAAAAAGGACGCACCCAAGGAAAAAGTCATCCCCTTTCCAATGCCAAATTAGACTGGGAAAAGGTGCGAGAAATCCGGCAAAAACTAGCAGCAGGAGAGAGAATGAAGGATCTAGCTGAAGGATACAGCGTAAATCCGATAACTATACACAATATTAAGTATCACCTGACATGGAAAAAAGAAGGCGAAGAGATTCCGAGTCCTCGCAGGGGTGGATATCTCGATCGCAAACTGACTTTGGCTCGATCGCAGGATGTGCGAAACGCATTAAAGCTGGAGAATCTCTTGCTAAGATTTCTCGCGAATTGGGATCATCCAAAAATGTCATTTATGACATTAAAACTAATGCCACACATAAAGGAGTCTGACATTGATTTAATCGCCAAACAATCAATCAAAACAGATAAATTACAGCAAATAATTTCAAGTAAATCATCGATTGGAGTCAAGAATGGCTAAGATAGAACAACGATTTGATTATGTAAAGATTGGGTTAGCTTCACCTGAAAGAATTCGACAATGGGGAGAGAGAACTTTACCCAATGGTCAGCTAACTGGCGAAGTCATAAAACCAGAAACCATAAATTACAGAACATTAAAGCCGGAAATGGACGGGTTGTTTTGTGAGCGAATTTTTGGGCCTGCAAAAGATTGGGAATGTCATTGTGGCAAGTACAAGAGAGTTCGTCATAGAGGCATTGTTTGCGAGAGATGTGGTGTTGAAGTAACAGAATCTCGCGTTCGTCGCCACCGCATGGGATTTATCAAATTAGCAGCTCCAGTCGCTCACGTTTGGTATCTCAAAGGTATCCCCAGTTACATGGCGATTCTGTTAGATATGCCGCTGCGAGATGTCGAACAAATTGTCTATTTCAATGCCTATGTTGTGTTGAATGCTGGTAATGCTGAAAAGCTGCAATACAAGCAATTGCTCACAGAAGATGCTTGGCTGGAAATAGAAGATGAACTTTACAGCGAAGATTCCACGCTGACCGGCGTAGAAGTAGGAATCGGTGCTGAAGCTTTGCAAGTTTTGCTGCAAAATATTCCGCTAGAAAGCGAAGCGGAAAAGCTGCGCGAAGATATTGCTAATGCTAAAGGTCAAAAACGAGCGAAGTTAATCAAACGTTTGCGGGTAATTGACAACTTTATCGCTACGGGTTCTCATCCCGATTGGATGGTACTCAATGTGATTCCGGTAATTCCCCCAGACTTGCGGCCGATGGTACAGCTAGACGGCGGGCGTTTTGCTACAAGCGACCTCAACGACCTTTATCGGAGAGTGATTAACCGCAACAACCGCTTGGCGAGATTGCAAGAAATCCTAGCGCCGGAAATTATCATCCGCAACGAAAAACGGATGCTGCAAGAAGCTGTGGATGCGCTGATTGACAACGGCCGCCGCGGCCGGACTGTCGTGGGCGCAAACAACCGCCCGCTGAAATCTCTGTCGGACATTATTGAAGGGAAACAAGGCCGCTTCCGGCAAAACTTGCTCGGGAAACGGGTTGACTATTCTGGACGTTCGGTGATTGTGGTGGGGCCGAAACTGAAAATTCATCAGTGCGGTTTACCGAGGGAAATGGCGATCGAACTTTTCCAGCCCTTTGTCATCCACCGCCTCATCCGCCAAGGATTGGTCAATAACATCAAAGCTGCCAAAAAATTGATCCAGCGCAGCGACCCAAGCATCTGGGAGGTGCTTCAAGAAGTGATTGAAGGACACCCAGTCATGCTGAACCGGGCCCCCACCCTGCACCGTTTGGGAATTCAAGCCTTCGAGCCCATTTTGGTAGACGGGAGGGCGATTCAGCTTCACCCGCTAGTTTGTCCGGCTTTTAACGCTGACTTTGACGGCGACCAAATGGCCGTGCACGTGCCCTTGTCTCTGGAATCTCAGGCGGAAGCCCGCTTGCTGATGCTGGCTTCTAATAACATTATGTCGCCCGCAACCGGAAGACCGATTGTTACTCCTTCGCAAGATATGGTGCTCGGTTGCTATTACTTGACAGCGGAAAATCGCGACGCTCAAAAAGGAGCAGGTCACTATTTCTCTAACCTCACCGATGCGGTTGTAGCCTACGAACAAGGAGTTATTGACTTGCATTCCTACGTGTGGGTGAGATTTCAAGGCCCGATAGAAAATATAGAACCAGAAGGAGAACCGCTGAAACTAGAACGATCGACCGACGGTACGGTGACGAAAGAATTCAAGTTCCGCCGGATTCGAGAAGACAAAGAAGGCAACTTGCTCAATCAGTTTATTCGCACTACTCCCGGTCGGATTATCTATCACCAAACGATCGAATCGGTCATTAATAACTAGGAATAGGAAAATTGGGAAATAACAGCGGGTAATAGGCGATCGGTCAGTCTAGGAGCGAGAAACTAGGTTTCTAAGGGTTGGGTTATGTGACCAAAAATATTCTCAGAAACCCGGTTTAACTCCCACGACCGATGACCCATGTCCCAGAAGCGAGAAACGAGGTTTCTAAGGGTTGGGTTATGTGACCAAAAATATTCTCAGAAACCCGGTTTCTGAACTGATGACCGATGAGTGATGCGGAGCGAGAAACCGGGTTTCTACAGGTTGGGCTTGGTGAGGAGAAATATTCTCAGAAACCCGGTTTCTAAACTGATGACTGACGAGTAAATTACTAACAGCAAACAAATGACTGAATACAAAGAAAATAAAGAAATTGTTTTTCGCAACCGAGTTGTTGACAAAGGTCAGCTCAAAAAATTAATCTCTTGGTCGTTCATGGAATACGGAACTGCCCGCACCGCGCAAATGGCAGATAAACTCAAAGACTTGGGTTTTCGCTTTGCTACGCGCGCCGGAGTTTCCATCAGCGTAGACGACCTGCAAGTACCACCAATCAAACGACAACTCCTAGATGCAGCCGAAGAAGAAATCCGCATCACCGAACAGCGGTACACCAGAGGCGAAATCACCGAAGTCGAACGCTTCCAAAAAGTAATCGACACTTGGAACAGCACCTCAGAAGACCTCAAAGACGAAGTAGTCAAAAACTTCCGAGCCACAGACCCCCTCAACTCGGTCTACATGATGGCCTTCTCCGGTGCCCGGGGAAATATCTCCCAAGTGCGGCAGCTTGTCGGAATGCGCGGATTGATGGCAGACCCCCAGGGAGAAATCATCGACTTGCCAATTAAAACCAACTTCCGAGAAGGCCTCACCGTTACGGAATACATTATTTCTTCCTACGGAGCGCGCAAAGGACTGGTTGATACGGCCCTCCGCACCGCCGACTCCGGCTACCTGACCCGCCGTCTGGTAGACGTGTCCCAAGACGTAATCGTCCGCGAAGTAGATTGCGGCACCCAACGCGGGATTCGAGTCCGGCCGATGACCGACGGAGCTACCGTGCTCATACCCCTCAAAGACAGGCTGCTGGGCCGCGTGTTTGCAAAAGACGTGGTGCACCCCAAAACCAAAGAAATTGTAAGGTTCGGCAACATCATGGCAGTCCGCAACCAGCCAATTAGTGAAGAGCTCGCAGACGCGATCGGCGCTTCAGGAGTTGGCGAGGTGTATTTGCGATCGCCCCTAACTTGCGAAGCCACCCGTTCCGTCTGTCAGTGCTGCTACGGCTGGAGCCTCGCCCACCTGAAAATGGTAGACATGGGAGAAGCGATCGGGATTATTGCCGCCCAGTCGATCGGCGAACCCGGAACCCAGCTCACCATGCGTACTTTCCACACCGGCGGCGTATTCACCGGAGAAGTCGCCAAACAAGAACGCGCCCCATTCCCGGGCGTGGCCAAGTTTAAGAACTTGCGAACCCGTTCCTTCCGCACTTCTCACGGCGAAGAAGCCCTGATCGCCGAAAACGGCGGCAAGCTCGTATTCGAGGGCGACGGCTTCGAGGAAGGCAAATCGGGAGCCAAAAATCAGAAACTAAAGATTGAACTGGCGATCGCCCAAGGTTCCACGCTCATGGTCAAAGACGGACAACGCGCCATCCAAGGTCAAATATTGGCTCAAGTGCCGATCGTCGGACGCGCAGCCCGCAAAACCACCGAAAAAGTAACCACAGACGTAGCCTCAGACTTAGCCGGCGAAGCCAAATTTGCCGACATCGTACCCGAAGAAAAAACCGACCGCCAAGGTAACACCACCCGCACCGCCAGCCGGGGCGGACTGATTTGGATACTTTCTGGAGAAGTCTACAACCTCCCTCCCGGCGCGGAACCGGCAGTCAAAAACGGCTCCCGAATTCCCGAAAACAGCGTCATCGCCGAAACCAAACTCGTCTCCGAACACGGGGGCGTAGTCCGCATCGCCGACGAGCGAGAAATTGAAATCATCACCGCCCAAGTATTGCTCGACCAAGCCGTCGTCCGAGCCGAAAGCACCGGCGGCCGAGAATATTACACGATCGAAACAACTTCCAACCAGCGGTTCTCGCTCAAAACAACTCCCGGAAGCAAAGTCATCAACGGCGAAGTCGTAGCCGAACTGCTCGACGACACCTACCGCACCGCCACCGGAGGCATTGTCAAATACGCGGGAGTCGAAGTTCAAAAACGCGGCAAAGCCAAACAAGGACTCGAAGTCATCAAGGGCGGCACCCTGCTGTGGATACCGGAAGAATGCCACGAAGTCAACAAAGACATCTCTCTGTTGCTAGTCGAAGACGGCCAGTACGTCGAAGCCGGCACTGAAGTAGTCAAAGATATCTTCTGCCAAACCAGCGGTGCTGTAGAAGTGACGCAAAAAAATGACATTTTGCGGGAAATTGTCATCAAACCTGGAACCCTGCACGTCGTTGACCGCCCCCCACTTTCGGCAACCGAAGGTCAAATTGTCAACGCGGGTCAAGAAATCTTCCCCGGCTTGGTTGCTGAAGAACTTGCCTATGCCGAATACATCGAAACACCCGAAGGCCCAGCATTGCTGCTGCGGCCCGTCGTAGAGTTTCCTGTTCCCGACAAGCCACCGGTACCTTCCCAGACTGCGCTCAACGAGTCGATCGCCCTCAAAGCAGTCCAGCGCCTCCCCTACAAGGACGGAGAGCGCGTCAAATCAGTAGAAGGACTCGAACTCCTGCGGACTCAGCTCATCCTAGAAATCGGTTCAGGAGCTCCGCAACTGGCGGCAGATATCGAACTTTTGCCAGACCCAGAAGATGATACCGGCTTGTCGGACAACGATTATGACTCCAACTCCTCGGCCTCCGACTCCACCGCCCTCTCCCAAGAATTGGCAGGAGAAAGCGACGAAGCACCGACGGTTTCCAAAACCTTCCGCCTGCAGCTAGTGATTTTAGAATCCCTTGTAGTTCGGCGCGACGTGTCGGCAGACCCCACCCAGGGCAGCACTCAGACGCGGCTTTTGGTAGAAGACGGACAGTCGATCGCTCCGGGCGCAGTAGTAGCCCGCACCGAAATTCTCTGCAAAGAAGCAGGGACGGTTCGGGGCATCCGCGAAGGACAAAACGAGCCGGTGCGCCGCCTCTTGGTCATGCGGGAAGCCGACTCGATTTCGATCGACCTCCCCGTCGCCCCAGATTTCAGTCCCGGTCAACTGCTAGTAGCCGGTACGGAAATCGCCCCCGGCACGTTTTTGGAAGAATCCGGCCAAGTAGTCAAGGTCGTACCCTCGAACGGCTCGGAACCTGCAAAAATCGTGCTCAGAATAGCTCGTCCTTACCGGGTTTCCGCCGGTGCAGTCCTCCACGTCGATGACGGCGACTTGGTGCAGCGGGGCGACAACTTAGTCATCCTGGTGTTCGAGCGGGCGAAAACAGGCGACATCATCCAGGGTTTGCCCCGGATTGAAGAACTCCTAGAAGGGCGCAAGCCGAAGGAAGCCTGCATTTTGGCCCACCGCCCGGGGACTGCCCGCGTATCCACCGAGGAAGATATGGTCGAACTGGCTGTAGTAGAAGATGACGGCCGCATCGAAGCATATCCTTTGCTACCGGGGCAGAATCCGATCGTCTCCGACGGACAGCGAGTAGGTGTAGCCGAAGCCCTGACTGACGGGCCCGCCAACCCCCATGAAATTCTCGAAGTTTTCTTCCAAGCCCTCAAAGAGCGCCAGTCCACATTTGAAGCAGCTTTGGAAAGTTTCCAGCAGGTGCAAACCCTCTTGGTAAACGAAGTGCAATCTGTCTATCAATCCCAAGGGGTAGATATTTCTGACAAGCACATTGAGGTAATTGTGCGGCAGATGACCAACAAAGTCCGCGTAGAAGACGGCGGCGACACTACGATGCTACCGGGCGAGCTGGTAGAGCTGCGGCAGGTAGAGCAGGTGAACGAGGCAATGTCGATTACCGGCGGGGCTCCGGCAGATTACACTCCGGTGCTACTGGGAATTACTAAGGCTTCGCTCAATACTGACAGTTTCATTTCTGCGGCTTCTTTCCAAGAAACCACCAGGGTGCTGACAGAAGCGGCGATCGAAGGCAAGTCCGACTGGCTGCGCGGACTCAAAGAAAACGTCATCATCGGCCGCTTGATTCCCGCCGGTACTGGTTTCAATGCTTACGAAGATGCCAGCGTTCAGGATGCGGGTTTTGAAGGTGCCGTGTTTGATGACGATTTCCAAGATTTGCAGGAGGATGTGGTACTTGATGACCGTACTGCCCGCCGCAAATATACGATCGAAAGCAGTTTCGATACCGCAGCAGTTTCTGACCTTGAGCCTGATGAAGAGTTTGAGGAAATTGAAGTTGATGAAGACGATTTTGTCGGCTCAAGTGATGACGGTTCGTTAGAAGTTTTGGCTGACGACGAGGACGATGATATCGGTTTCGATTTCGACGAAGACGAAGACTAATACAGGACTTACTCGCGGGTGGTCAGAAACCGGGTTTTTTAGACAATTTTTCCCACTCGTTCACTGATTCGGTAAAAAACCCGGTTTCTTTAGCCTTAACCAATTTAGGGCTGTAATCTTATACCAATTTTAAAAAAGAATGCAACAGTGTTCTTGTCCCCCCCCTTTACAAGGGGGGGCTAGGGGGGGTCGAAGAGTGTTGCACGATTTTAGAAAAATGGTATTAGTTATGAAATTGTCGCGCCCGCCCGTAATACCGGGCGGCGCGGCATTTTTTTTCGGTTTCGGTACTGGTGTAAAAATATTAAGTTTGTTTCTTTAAAGCTTGGTGTTCTCCACAGGCCAATTCGCTACCAAAAGCGCGATCGGACTTTAAACAAGAAAGAAAGAAATAGCTGTATTCGTCAAAAAATATAAGTCAGAATTCAATAAAAATTTATAATCCCGAGGTTTTAAGTGTTTGACTTAACAAATAGTTAAAGGGAGCATCTGTGGCTTTTCAACAAAAAGCTTTTTTTAAATATCGTGTCCGGTAGATTCACCGATCTAATATTCGATCGCTATCGATCGCACCGCTGGTTACATCAAGCCCGTGCAAACTCGATAGCGAGCTGTTGCTACAAATGTAACATTGAGATCCAATGCAATTAAAATTCTTTCTTGCTTCTTGCTTCTTGCTTCTTGCTTCTTGCTTCTTGCTTCTTGCTTCTTGCTTCTTGCTTCTTGCTTCTTGCTTCTTGCTTCTTGCTTCTTGCTTCTTGCTTCTTGCTTCTTGCTTCTTGCTTCTTCCTTACATCCGTTAGATCAGCTACACAATCCGTTATCTAACTTCCTCCTTCATGTATAGCGGTTCTCAAACTTGGTGAGGTATGCGGGATCTTTCCACTCCTGCCTATGCCCGGTTTGGCCTATCCCCTATGCCCACGAGAGAACCTCATTTTACGGAGAAAGACTATATATTTCACTCAATCAGGGAGCAAAGCCTTGATTTGAGCGACAAACTCTTGATGATCTACCACGGGTTTAGAGATGTAACCGTCCGCACCACTTTGATTTAGAAAAGTTTCTCTATCACCGGCCATCGCGTGAGCTGTTACCAAAATAATTGGTAGCGAGGCCGTTTGCGGGTCTGCTTTCAGCAGTTGAGTAATTTTAATACCGTCAACAGCTTTTCCTTGATAGACGCTGCGTGAAAGAGACACATCCATTAAAATCAAATCAGCTTCTCCAGACGCAGCAATCTGCATCACCTCTTCAACATTTTCTGTGTGCTTCACGGCTAAGCCACCCCGCTTAGTCAGAATTTTAGAAAAAACTCTAGCGTTAACCAAATCGTCCTCTACAATCAGAACGGTTTTCATCTTTGCGATCTCCTAGATACCAGCTTCCAAGGCGCTTTACTCAGCACGGGGAAGGCGAGAGGAAAGGATGGGCAACAATACGGCTGCATACAAATAGCCATTTTTTTTGTGAGTGTGTTTGCAATACTTTTGACATCCGCCCCGCCGTAAAATGGACGGGGATTTCATCTATGTCAAAACTTGTTTCATCAAGCTAGTTATATCATAGATGGCACTAGGTGGCTCCGATCGGCGAATTGCGTTTCCCTTCAACTCGGTTGTCTGGGGCCCGCTGGTTTGTAGGCGACATGGCCTACAGATGCCTAAAAGTTTCCAGGGAGTATCTCATGTCTGTCGCCAAGCATTTTTTTTGCGAGTGCAAGGCGGTGGCGATCGACCTATATAATACTCGATCGCCAGACAGCACTATAAATGGGCTGTCAAAAAAACACTTACTGCATTGATTGAGGTGCTCCCGCTGACACTGACAACAGTCTCAAAGTTCTTCATTAGCAGGTTTTTAGGATTCTTTTTCTGCGTCAAGCCTGCGACTTAGAGTCGGGGTAGTGTGACAATTGTTTTATGTGCTGCCCTTATAATCAAGCAATGTTGTTTGAGGTACTGCCGCTGAAGCATTGGGAGTTGGGAACATAGCGGGGATTGTTAAGGATTGGCAATTCTTAGTTTAGATTGATCGACATTGCTTTAAAATATCGACGCTTCGATCGATCGCAGGTCAGACTAGGACAGCTCATGGGAAAAGCTTTTGACTGCTGAATTCTCAAAGATCGGCATTTGTGAGCGATTATAAATAAAAGCATGGCTGTAAATCAACCTTCTCGCGGCGGACGGTAAATAGACAGGTAATCGCAACGGTTGGCAATATAGAGGTTAGGGTAAGAGTCGAGAGTAAGAGGCAAGTGTTGTCTGTCTTCGGCACTCTGATTTTGCTTTAACCTGTTAAATTTATTTTTATCCTCCTGCTGGGCGGTTTTATCGAACTATCGGTTTGCTTGAAGGCAAACGCTTTTCATTCGAGACAGGCAACCTGAGCATTATTGACAGAGGCTGTCTTCACTCAGGAATTAACGGACACAAGAACTCATGGCCAAACAACTAAACCTACTTTCCGGGCAAGTAATTTCTACGCCTCTGCACGCCGAGATGCAGCAATCGTACCTCGAATATGCCATGAGTGTGATCGTCGGGCGAGCTTTGCCTGATGTCCGCGACGGTTTAAAACCCGTGCACCGTCGAATTTTGTACGCGATGCACGAACTCGGTTTGACACCAGACAGACCTTACCGCAAGTGTGCCCGGGTAGTTGGAGATGTTTTGGGAAAATATCACCCCCACGGCGACCAATCGGTTTACGACGCTCTGGTGCGGATGGTTCAGGAGTTTTCGAGCCGCTATCCTTTGCTGGCGGGACACGGCAATTTTGGTTCGGTGGACAATGACCCGGCTGCTGCGATGCGCTACACGGAAACTAGGCTCGCACCGATCGCCCACGAAGCCATGCTAACCCAAGTCGGCGATGCAACTGTTGATTTTGCAGCTAACTTTGACAGTTCCGAACAGGAACCGACAGCACTACCGGCTCAGTTGCCGTTTCTGCTGCTCAATGGCTGTACTGGCATTGCTGTGGGGATGGCAACTAATATTCCGCCGCACAATTTGGGAGAGGTGGTAGACGGTTTAATTGCTTTGATTGAAAATCCCGAAGTCTCGGACGAGAAGTTGATTGAACTGATTCCGGGCCCGGATTTCCCGACGGGAGGAGAAATCGTTGCTACACAGGGCATTGTTGATGCCTACACTAAGGGTCGAGGCAGCATTGCGGTCAGGGGTGTGGCTGGGGTGGAAGAAGTGCCTGGTAATCGCAAGGTGCGGACTAAAACGGCGATCGTGGTGACGGAGTTTCCGTTTCAGGTGAATAAGGCGAGTTGGATTGAAAAGGTGGCGGATTTGGTGAATGCCGGCCGCCTCGACGGTATTTCTGATTTGCGCGATGAAAGCGATCGCGATGGCATTCGAGTTGTGATTGAACTCAAGCGGGAATTTACTCCCGAAGCGGTGTTAGCTCGTCTTTACCAACAAACTGACCTGCAAACAAATTTTGGGGCGATTTTGCTGGCAATTGTCAACGGTCAACCCCGACAGTTGACCCTCAGACAATTGTTGCAGGAATTTCTGGATTTCCGAGAAGTGACTCTCACCAGGCGCTACAATTACGAATTGCACGTGGCAGAACGTCGGTGTCACATTGTCCAAGGCTTAATGTTGGCTTTGACAAATCTCGATACTACGATCGACATTCTCAGAAATTCTCCTGACGGTACTACTGCTAAGCAAACTTTCCAAGTTCGCCTCGATTTGAGCGAAAGTCAATCTGATGCGATTTTGGCGATGCCGATGCGCCGGCTGACTGGTTTGGAAAGGCAACATTTGCAAGCCGAACTGGATGATTTGACGGGAAATATTCAAGAATTGCAGCGGTTGTTGAGCGACAGGCGCGAACTTTTGAAGGCTTTGAAGAAGGAATTGCGATCGCTCAAACGCAAGTACGCTGACCCCCGCCGCACTAAATTTGCTAGGGAAACAGGACGCGCGGCCAAGACAGACACACAATTTTCTGGTAAGAAAAATTCTGGACTCAAGCAGTTATCGCCGGCAACAATTCAGCCTAACTTATTGCCTGTTCTAGAGCCTGAAGAAACAATTGTTGAATTTTCGCACAAGCAGTACGTGCGGCGCTTGCCGGCTAACGATCGCCCGCGCTCGAAAAGGATCGAAAAATCGGTTTCAGCTTTAGAAAAAAATGAAGATTTTATTGTGACTGCAGAGCTGACTAAAACCGATCGCACTTTGGTAGTCTTAACTCCTAACGGCAAAGCTTACCCGCTGAAAGTGGCTGATATTCCTAGCAGCAATCCAAAAGACCGAGGAAAGCCGATTGTCGGTTTGTTATCCCCTAGTGCTACTAAAGACAGTACGGATCGCGCTTTGTCGGAAATTACTATCGCACACTTTATTTTGCCGGAAAATTCGGAGGGGGTGGATTTAGTAACTATGACTCAGCAAGGCAAAATTAAACGTTTGCCGATGCAGGAATTGGCTGATGTGACTAATCGCGGCATGACTGTTGTTAAACTCAAGGAGGACGATCGGCTCCGCAGCGCTAGTCTGAGCAAAGTCGGCGAGCAAGTGGCCGTCGCAACTTCGGGAGGCCGAGTTCTCCGGTTTGATGTTGATGACGAACAACTGCCGCCAATGGGCCGCAGCGCCCTAGGTTCTCAAGTAACCAGGTTGCGGAAGCAGGAAGTTTTGGTGGGTTGTATTACGATCGATCCCGAAGACAGTCTGGTGCTATTTTCGGAGTTGGGTTGGGCTAAACGAATGCCCGCAGGTTCTGTCAGACTTACTAATCGCGGCGAAATAGGCACTCAAGCTTTTCGTTTCGCAGAACCTAAAGATGCTTTGGTTGGCTTGCTGCGATCGGTTCCGGGTACGGATGTTAAACTTTTTACTACTTCTGGCCGCTTGCTGCGATCGACTACTGATGCTATAGCTTTTTGGGGGAAAGATGCTCCGGGCGATCGAGTTTTTGACCTCAATCCCGGTGAAAAAATTATTAAGGTTATTAGCAGTCAATAGTCATTAGTCAATAGTCATTAGTCAACAGTCATTGGTCAATAGTCATTAGTCAACAGTCATTGGTCAATAGTCATAAGACTTGTTCCCAGGCAGAGCCTGGGAATACATACCTGGAGGCTCTGCCTCCAATTCCCCCAATTCCCAATTCTAAAAATCTAAAATCTAAAATCTAAAATCTAAAATTGTTTGATGGCGAAAGTTGTATTAGAAAATATCTACAAAAGTTTTCCACTCCGCCAAGGAGAACAGGAAAAAAAAGCAAACAACGTCGCAGAAAGTGTCTCGCCCGAAGCCTCTATTTCAACTTATAACAGCGTTTTGCGGCGGATTAACCTGACGGTCGAAGACGGGGAATTTATGGTGCTGGTGGGGCCTTCGGGCTGCGGAAAAAGCACTCTGCTGCGATCGATCGCCGGTTTGGAAGTTTTGACTGCCGGCAATATTTGGATTGGCGATCGCCTCCTCAACGATTTGCCCCCCAAAGACCGAAATATCGCTATGGTGTTTCAAAATTATGCTCTCTATCCTCACTTAACAGTTTACGATAATCTCGCCTTTGGATTGCGTCGCTCTCAGAAAGAAGAAGGAAGAGGGAAGAAGGAAGAAGGAAGAGGGAAGAAGGAAGAGGGAAGAAGGAAGAGGGAAGAAGGAAGAGGGAAAAAGGAAGAAGGAAGAGGGAAAAAGGAAGAAGAGACAAAGACAGAGACAGAGGCGGAAAAAAGCAGCTTGGTGCAGGCAGAAAAAATAAAAAATAAGTTAAAAGAGGTGATTGATTATTTAGCTTCTAATACTTTAAACAAAGAGCAAATATATACTTTAGCGGAGGACTTTTTAGTTGGAGCAACTCGCAAGCTTCCTCCGGGTTTGCGCTATTTTTCGGAACGGGAAAAGGCTGTAGGCAAAAGAGTTAGGGCGGTAGCTCAATTATTGCAAATAGAACCGCTTTTAAATCGCTTGCCGAAACAACTTTCGGGAGGACAAAAGCAGCGAGTAGCTTTGGGTAGGGCGATGGCTCGAAATCCTGAAGTTTTTTTGATGGACGAACCGCTATCTAATCTTGATGCGAAATTGAGGGCCCAAACGAGATCGCAAATTGTGCAGTTGCAGCGACAGTTGGGAACTACGACTATTTATGTGACTCACGACCAGACTGAGGCGATGACTATGGGCGATCGCATTGCGATTATGAATGCAGGCCAGCTTCAGCAAATAGCCCAACCTCTGGAGCTTTACAACAAGCCCGCTAATCTGTTTGTGGCTGAGTTTATCGGTTCTCCGCCGATGAATTTTTTATCTGTGCAATTTAGTGCCCCGCTGTTGATTTCTCACCCGCAATTTCGCTTTACTTTACCGGATGTTTGGGCAAAAAATCTACAGCAGTATGACGGGCGAAAGCTAATTTTGGGCATCCGGCCCGAACATCTGAGCATTCACCCTCCTGCTACCAAAAATCTGTCTGTACAAGTGGAAATTGTGGAGGCGTTGGGACACGAAACTTATTTGCGGGTGTGTTTGACGGATGCTCCGGCCGTGCGGATGCAGGTGCGGGTTCCTCCTGAGCGATCGGTCCGTGTTGGCGAGGAGCTTTGGCTGGCCGTCGCCCATGACAAAATTCACTTGTTTGACCCGGATACCGAGTTGGCTATTTTTCCTCGTTAGGCAAAATTCTCAAGGTCGATCGGCCTTTGCGATCGATATCACACACCATAAAGTTGCACTTTTTTCAAGTTACTGTTATATTTATTTACACAAGCCTGACAAAAGTTAACCAAAGGAGTTCGCACTATGCAACAACAAAAACGCAACGCTTGGAACTGGGGCTTCAGCGAAGGAGCTGAAAATTGGAACGGTCGTTTAGCAATGATTGGTTTCTCTGCAGCTGTCATTATCGAATTGGTTTCCGGTCAAGGCCTGCTTCACTTCTGGGGCGTGATGTAGTACGATTTTAGATTGGAGATTGGAGGATTGGGACGCCATTCTTTTCTCGATCTGACTAAGATTAAAAAACCCGGTTTCTTTGACGCGAGTAGCTGCTCTTCGAGCGACTCCGATCGAGAAACCGGGTTTTTGAACTGCAGTGCGCGAGCAAAATGCTTTAAACCAATCTAATTTTTCACTTGAGATTGTTTAGACAATACAAAGCTTGGGAGTCCCCAAAAGAACTCCCAAAATTTAGCCCGTGCGCTTTTAGCAGCGCAATTTTTGCAGGGGGATTTACCAGCAGCAAATAGCTATCTCATATCCGTTCGATTGACCGCACTACGAACCGTTTTTGTCATGGTAATCGACCCGACATGATATGATATCAAATCCTCTCTTCATCGGAATAGTAGATTCACTGCTAACAGTTAACAGTTAACATCATGTATGAGTGCAACCGGAATTGATATGACTCGCAGTGCAGCGAACACAAAAGTTTAACAACCATCGCTTCCAAAAAAGCTATGGTTCGATCCCCAAAAGAGCCAATCACTCTTTTGGGTGATGCGAGAGAAATACTCTAGCGGATATATTCTTTTAAGATGCTGTTGCGGTTGGGATGGCGCAGCTTCCGCAGCGCTTTAGCCTCGATTTGACGGATCCGCTCGCGAGTAACGTTAAAGATTTGACCAATTTCCTCCAAGGTCTTCATCCGTCCGTCATCTAAGCCGTAACGCAGTCGCAATACATCTCGTTCTCTAGGGCTTAGAGTATCCAAAACGCTCTCTAAATCTTCTCTTAGCAAGTTTTTCGAGACTTGATCTTCTGGCGTTTCTCCGTCAGATTCAATAAAGTCTCCCAGACGCGAGTCTTCTTCTTTGCCGATCGGAGTTTCTAAAGAAATAGGCAACTGTGCGGATTTAGCAATGAAACGCAACTTCTCGATCGTCATCTCCATTTTAGTCGCGATTTCTTCTTCCGTAGGCTTGCGGCCCATTTCCTGAGAAAGAAGTTTGGTAGTTTTCTTAATCCGCGAGATGGTTTCGTAAAGATGAACCGGTAGGCGGATAGTCCGGGATTGGTCGGCGATTGCTCTGGTGATGGCTTGACGTATCCACCAAGTTGCGTAGGTGGAAAATTTGTAGCCTTTTTCGTGATCGAATTTTTCAGCGGCCCGGATCAGACCCAAAGAGCCTTCCTGAATCAAATCTTGGAAAGACAAACCGCGATTCATGTACTTTTTGGCGATCGACACCACCAAACGCAGGTTTGACTGTACCATCTTCTCCTTGGCCCGCCGACCGACGTGGAGTCTGTGACGGAATGCCGGCAGTGCCATATCTACAGCATTAGCCCATTCGTTATCTTTGGGCTCGCGGTCTAACTCTTCGAGGAGTTGTTCTCGAACTCGCTCTAATTCCAGCAAATCGGCAATCTTGCGGGCGAGTTCAATCTCTTCGTCGGCTCGCAGCAGTCGAATTCTACCAATTTCTTGGAGGTAAAGACGAATAGAGTCTTCTGTATAATGCTTTTTCTTGGCTTGGGCCCGACGGCGGGCTTTGACACCTTTGCCAACTTTAGTATCGTCTTCTTCAGATGGGCTGTCTAGAAAATCTTCTCGATCGTCGTCTTCGTCGATAAAAAGTTCCAACTCGCTGTCGGGTAGAACGCTTTTGGCGTTCCTAAGCAACTCGATGGTTTCCATTTCGGGTGTGATTGTGGTTTCGAGTACGGTGTTAGCCTGGATCATGCCGCCTTCCTCATGCTCCTGAATTAAAGAATAAATAACAGTGGAATAGTGTCTGTTTGTAGTTTAGACAAGTTAGCCAGTATTGGCATTTCCGCAGTAAGAAATAGTGGGCTTTTCAGTTTGCTAAATGAAGCAGTGACCGAAACTGCGTTTGTTTGACGAGTCAAATTTCGACTTCTGGTTGAAAGAAGCAGCGAGTACATTCAATCTATCGCATATTTTTAACGTTGCAACCTATATTGAGGGTGCAGCTTTTTCTTTCACAGCGAGTTATCGCCTCATCTGCGATACCTTACCCAGAAAAACGAATGCCAGAGATGCGACGATCGCACGCAGGTCAAAATACTGGCTTTTTTTTTACCCGGTACTTCGATCTTTTACCCGTACCAGTTTTCTGGTACTGAGCCCTCTAACTTTTGTGTTTGAGGTGTCGAACTTTTGAGAAAGCCGGCAGCGTGCGAGTGACGATGTTGTCAGACATGATAGTTGCACGGCTAATTTTCGCCATCTCGGATGTAAGTTTGCTGCTTCCAACGCAACAGCAGAGAGTCGTAGCACCAAATGGTGAGAATCGGATCTGGCAAAGACCCTTCCGATTGTAGCCGTTCTCACAAAAAATGGAAGTTATTTTCAATTTTTGTCAAGAACTCGGAAAACTTTGTCAGCTTAGCTTGACAATAGTGACTCATGGCCGATTCAGATCAATCCTGAGAACGGCCCCTAAAAACCTGGGTACGATCGAACGGCGCTGTTTTTTTGTGCTGATGTGGGTGAACGGCTGCGGCGCAGTCTGCCAGACAGTTAGCAGACAATTTTGGATTTGCTGGAATTGAAACCAATAAAATCTTTGTAGATGCACCCATCATTACCCTGTTTCCCTGAATTGAATCATACACAATCTGCGATCTAATAAAGCTTGCGAACTTGAGTTGTAAGTCGGTCGCTCTGAAGTAGAAACCGACGATTTCCCCCAATGAAGCGTTGCGGGTTTAATAGTGCAACAGGGGCTTTCTTTGTTAAGTTAGCTCAAATCCCAGAAATTGGGTTTAATTTCGACATTAAATCACATTAAGTTATTAACGTCACATTCTCATTTAAGCAGTGGGACACGAGTTTATGGCAGAGCGTGGCAAAAACCACCCGGATAAATTCTACTGAGAGTTAACCCGTCGCGCAACTCCCGGCAGCAAATGTCTCTAAAATTTGCTGGCTTTCGGCTCGCACTTGCGCGATCCTCTTCTGCAAGCTTCGCTAACGCCCATTTTCACAAGCAAGACAATTCGCTATTTCCCGAAAGCACAACTTCACATTTACTTTAAATATATCCTAACAGTGTGAAGCTTTGACAAAGCAAATTCATCAATTTTAAGTAAAATTACTGGTGTTGTGTGGAAGATTTCCAGCAGACAGAACAAAACCCCAGCAGACTTTGCTACAAGGGAGGGCGGAGGATAGCTTAAAAAAAAAAGAAATTTACCGAGTGTAGTGATGTGCTTGCTGTTTGGCGATCGTCCAAAAGCTGCCGATTTCCTTCAAAGCTGTTAAAAAATAGGACTCTGGTGCTATGTGAAGATTTTTGTTACATTTATTTACAGCCCTTCCTCCGAAAGCAGGTATCCAGGGTCGATACCCCACTCTGCTTTCAATCATGCGGCTCGATAGCTAGGCTATTTCGCTAGCAGGAGAAATTTCCGCTCCGCATCTGTCTTGACAACGCCGGCAAAGTTGATTATACCTGCTGATCATTGATGCTGTATATCCCTTAAATTTTTAATTTATTCGTTGCTTTTCTGTTTCTCTTTCAGGTTTTTGAACTATTAAGATGCGTTTTCCCTGAGGCGATAGCCTAGATCGTCCAACCAACTGATAGAAGTTGTTTGAGTCTCAGGAGCATTCATCTAAATACACCACATACATTGCAGGTACACAACAAAGTGAATTGTCTCCTGTAGACTCAAACAGTAGCTAAGCTCTCAATTTCTGTGAGGCAAGCGAGTTTATTGGAGGAGTCTCAATGATGGAGTGGATTATAGCGCAACAGACCCCCTTGGGCAACAATCCTGCTACAACAGATAGCCAAACGGCAGGGAGCATTCCTGAATTAGTCATTATTCTAATCATTCTGCTGATGATTGCAACAGCGGTTGCCCTGATCGCTCAGCGACTGCGAATTCCCTATGTTACGGGTTTAGTGCTAGCAGGTTTGCCAATTACAGAACTCTTGTCGCGTCGAATTGGTTTAGACCCTTCTTTGGTGTTGAATCTTTTTTTGCCCATTCTTATTTTTGAAGCGGCAATCAATACGGATATCAGCCGTCTCCGCAGCACCTTTAAAGCGATCGCACTTCTAGCGGGTCCAGGCTCAATCTTTTCCTCGGCAATTATCGCTGTTCTGGTTAAATTTGGACTGGGCCTAGACTGGATTCCCGCATTGCTGATCGGAGTCATTTTAGCAAACACTGATACTGTCTCAATGATCGCGGTTTTTAAGGAGATCCGTGTGCCTTCGAGATTATCCACCATTGTCGAAGGAGAAACCCTGTTCAACGATGCGGCTGCTCTGATTTCATTCAATTTGGTTTTGGTCATTTATTCTACAGGATCTCTCACCGCTGTGCAAGGCCTGAAGGAACTACTCCTAGTCGCTTTGGGTGGGGGGCTCGTGGGTTTCATCTTCGGTTACTTGAGCTTACCGATATTTGTTCGTTTAAACGATCGATTGAGTAGTCTCTTACTAACCGTCGCTCTAGCATTAGGAACCTTCCAAGTCGCGCAATTTTTGGGAGTGTCGGGTGCGGTGGCTGTGGTCATTGCCGGACTGATTTTTGGCAACCTTGGACTTCCTCGCAGTTCGTCTGCCTCGGATCGAATCACGTTATTGAGTTTCTGGGAATATGCGGGGTTTAGTGTCAACACTTTTATTTTTCTCCTGATCGGCATCGAAATTAACCCAGGCACTTTGTGGAGCATTTTGCCATCTATTATGTTCGTCATCCTAGCCTATCAACTGGGACGAATTCTTTCGGTCTATCCGTTGTTAGCTGGTCTGCGGTGGTTCGATCGTCCGATTCCCCTACGCTGGCAGCATATTTTGTTTTTAGGAAACATTAAAGGCTCTCTTTCAATGGCATTGGCTGTAAGTATTCCGCTGACTGTACCAGGACGGGATAACATTATTGCGCTAGTTTTCGGTGCCGTTCTGTTCTCTCTGGTTGGGCAGGGATTAAGTTTACCTTGGCTTGTCAAACGGCTGAAAATTAGCCGTGTTTCTGATGTCATGCAGGAAGCTGGACAGTTACAGATTCAGTTGATTGCTTGCAAGGCCGCTCAAGACGAGCTAGATAGTTTGCTGAAATCAGGCGTATTGCCCAAGGCAGTCTACGAAGAGCTATGGGCATCCTATCAGGCACGGGTGGCGCAGTCCGAGCGTGTGCTGCGCGAATTCTACAATCAACATCGAGCAAGTCACACAAAGGGCGATCGGGCTGGGTTAGATACTATTCGACGGCGATTGCTTTTAGCGGAAAAGGGGGCTGTTAGCGATGCGCTGCGGAAGCGCATCGTTCCCGAAAACCTGGTTGATCCCTACATCAAAGATTTGGATGAGAAACTTCTAAAATTGGAAGATGACTAGCGCGAAGGCCCAAATAATCAATCATGGGGTGAACTAGCTCAGGACGGGTAACAACCAAGATCGTAGAACCTGCTTCCAAAACGGTGTTGCCGTTTGGAATCTCTAAATTGGCGCAGGCATGGCATTGATAACCAATGATCAGCGAACCTGTTGGAAAGTCTGGGTCTTGAGCAATTTGGGCCAGGGTGCGACCTGCCACATAACAATCGCCTGGAACGGGTAGCTTCAGCACTTCCAGTTGTCCTTGCTCAAAGTGCATCATCGACTCAATTTCCGGGTATTCGATCGCATTTGCCATTGTTGCGACTGCTAAATCAGTGGTGCTGATAATGTGGCTGGCTTGAGCGAGGCGATAGGCTTCCAAAAATTCGCGATCGCGCATTCGCACCACAATATGGGAAATGCCATAGCTTCTAGACAGTGTGATCAAGGCTAAATTCAAGGCATCATCTCTGAGGGCTGTAACGACTGCGTTTGCTTGTTTGATTCCCGCTTCGATGAGAACCGTTGTACTGACTGCGCTGCCCTCAAATGCCATCACCCCAATTTTTTCACGGGCAAAGCGACACGCAAGGGGGTCGGTATCGACGATCGCAACTGTGTGACCGAGTTTTAATAACTGCTGGGCTAAATCCAGCCCCATCATTCCTGCTCCACCAATTAATACATACATAAGTAACTATCGCCCTCAAAATGAACACTACCGATTTAGCACTATAAGCTTCTCAATGGTGCAAGTCACTGCAGGCAAATTTTACCCCTTTCACTTGGGACACGACTACCTACTTCACTTTGCTCAAGTTAGAGTCGATCGTTTGTAGGAAGTAGAGATGTCTTGCTTAAGTCAGGGGATCGATATACAAACCGCAGATGTAATATAGATAAACACAGATAAACGCCGATATTTTTCACGATCGGCGAGGTTGCAAATGGAATAGATATAATGAAATATTTTTTATTATTTAGCGAAATTTTTGACTTATTTGATAATGTTTTGATGGATAAATTGACGGTATTTGAACGCCGATGTTTTTCAAAATAATTTATGATTTTTGTCAAAAACTTATTGTTAATGTTATAGTATTATATGACTATATATAGTTAATTTTGTCAGTATCCTTTCCAACTGATTAGTATCTTTTGTAGGTAATATCGTTTCCAGTTGCATCGGAATAATAAAATCGAGTCAACAGTCAACAATCATAAGAAGTGCAACCGGAATTGACATAAAAACTATTCCGTCACCACTCCCAAAGTTTGGATTAGTGACAGAAATTTGACGATATAGCAATTTTCCAGTGAGTGAGGTAAGGCTCGAAAACTTAATAACTTAAGCACCTCCTACAGTCATCTATGCTGTAAGTTGCGATATCAAAGGAGGCAGAGCCTCGCCTATATTTCTTACCAGAATCTTCCTGGTAACGAGCAATTGCTTAAGTTATTAAATTTTCATTCCTAAGCTGTGGCTAATATAGATTGTGTATGGCGGTTTTAGATTGGGTGATTGGATAATTAGTAATTAACTGGCTAGTAATTCACCTGATTCTGATTCGCCAGAACGTTAAATAATACTTATTTAACGAACCGCGAAGACGCAAAGAGCGCGAAGGAAGAAAAGAGAAGAAGAAAAAATTAAATTCCTGACGGTCAATTAATTTAACCGCGAGACAAATTATTGTTGATTTCGCAGCCGAGGGTTAACAAATTCGTTCAATCCTTCTCCTACTAAAGATAGTCCGATTACCATTAAAGTCATTGCCAAACCGGGAAATAATGCTGTCCACCAAATGCCTGTAGGTAACGCATCCAAGGCTAAACGCAAGTCGTGTCCCCATTCTGGGGTTTGTTCGGGAAGTCCTAAGCCGAGAAATCCTAAACCTCCTAATGTTAAAATGGCGTCGGCGGCGTTAAGGGCAAACAGCACGGGTACGCTTTGAATCACGTTTAGGAAGAGGTAGCGCGAAAGCACTGTCTGAGTGTCTGCACCCATTGCTCGGGCGGCTTCGACAAATAATTCGGTTTTGATGCTGGCGGTGTGATTCCTGACTACGCGGTAGTATTGAGGGATGTAGGAAATGCTCAGGGCGATCGCAGCGTTGAATACTCCTCTTCCTACTACAAACGCCAGTGTCAAGGACAGCAGCAGCCCCGGCAAAGTATAAATTGTATCCATTAAAAATAACAGCGCTCGATCGAGCTTACCGCCCAAGTAACCGCTAAGCAAACCTAGCGGTACGCCGATAAACAAGCTCAAACTTGTGGCTAAAATCACCACTTGCCAAGCAGCGCGAGAAGCAAACAGCGTGCGGGAAAAAACATCGTAGCCGCTGCGGCTGGTACCAAACCAATAATTCGCTGACGGCGGTTCGTGAATCGGATTAATCAAAGCATCGGTAGGATTTTGCAGCCATCCCCAAGCTTGCATGGCCGGAGACAAAGTGGCTACCAGTACAAACACGGCAGTTATTGTCAAACCCGCCCACATCATTTTCATTGACAGGCTTGACGGTGAGGCAACATTGAGCAATCGCGGCAGTCGGAGGCGGCTTTGAGTCATATTTATGAGGGAAGAGGGAAGAGGGAAGAGGGAAGAAGTCCGAGGGAAGAAGTCCGAGGGAAGAAGTCCGAGGGAAGTTCGGCAACGAGCAATGTACGGGATGTAACGGATGTAACGGATGTAAGTCCGTCGGAAGAAGTCCGAGGGAAGAAGTCATTAGTCATCAGTCATTAGTCATGTTTTGCTGTCGCCTCCGAGCTTTCCGTACAACGTCATCAGTTCGAGGGATGAAAGGGTTTTAGCAATTAAGAATTTTCTAAGTGTCGGGCACGGTTGCCATAATTGCGATCGACAAATATGAGACTTTTCGATTTTAGTAGCACCTAGGCTAAAAAACCCGCAACGCCTCAAAAATTCTCTCCCTTAGTCGCCGAATACTAACTACCCGCTGCGACTCAAGAAACCGGGTTTTTTTATGGGTTATTGAGCTACAACAGGTATTTTCGTGAAAAACCCGGTTTCTGGCAACCCGCGAGTAATATCAATTTCATAAAGTAGCGCTAGATATTACCGCCCCCCAACCCCCCCCCGCGATTTCGGGGGGGCTAAGACTTCATCCATAGCACATCTTTACAAAAATGGTATAAGTCCTACAAATTACTGGCAATTAGCTCGCGGTACTGACTTTTCGGCTTAACTCCTTTGAGTTCGACTACCAATTCTTTGTCTTTGAAATACTGAATCGTCGGCGTACCAGTCACGCCAGCATTTTCAGCAATTTCTGGATCTTCTTCAATGTCGATTTCCACATAGTGAATTTTGCCATCGAACTCATCTACTACTTTGCTCAAAATCGGCTTGAGACTGTGACAAGGGCCGCAAGTCGGAGCGGAGTATTTGACCACAATTAGTCGATCGCTATCGTGGAACAACTTCCGCAAAGCATAACCTCCTTCGTGGCGCGTGTCTTCGATATCAAAATTCTCATCGGTTTTGCGGACTTTTGGAGCTTCCGGCGCAGAGGCTGGCTGCTCGGATTCCTCGGTTTGATGAAATTCCTGGGTTAAAGCATTGACCGAGAGCCAACGCTCTGCCAGCATCGCCCCCATGCAGCCGCTGCCTGCTGCAGTAATGGCTTGGCGAAACTCGTGGTCTTGCACGTCGCCCACGGCGTAAACTCCCTCGACGCTGGTTTCTACCGTGCCGTGTTTGGTGGCGATGTAACCTACTTCGTCGAGTTCTAGCTGACCTTGGAACAGTTGAGTGTTGGGAGTGTGACCGATCGCGTAAAACAATCCCTTCACCTGCAAATCTGTTTCAGCGCCAGTCTCGATATTTCTAATTTTCAACCCATCCATTTTGCTCCCCGGCACTCCCAAAACATCCACAGCTTCGGTGTTCCAGTGCACGGTGATTTTGGGATTGCTCAGCACTCGGTCTTGCATGGCTTTGCTGGCGCGCATCCGATCGCGCCGCACCAGCATATGTACGTGGGAGCCGTATTTTGTCAAATAAATAGATTCTTCCGCTGCGGTATCGCCCGCGCCGATGACTGCTAAATCCACTCCTTTAAAAATTGGGGTAGCGCCGTCACAAATCGCACAGGCAGAAATGCCGTGGCTCCAAAATACGTTTTCGCTAGGCAGACCCAACCTTTTTGCTGTTGCGCCTGTAGCGATTACTATGGTGTGGGTTTTGATTTCTCGGTCTTCCGATCGCACTGTAAACGGACGATTCGTTAAATCAACAGAAATTACATCTTCTGTGTATAATTGAGCACCCCAGCGCACTGCTTGAGCTTTCATCCGATCCATCAGTTGCGGCCCGGTGATGCCTTCGGGAAAGCCGGGGAAGTTTTCGACTTCTGTGGTGGTCATCAGTTGACCGCCGGGAATGCCTCCGGTTTGGTAGCCTTCAAAGACTACGGGTTTGAGGTTGGCTCTCCCGGCGTAGATGGCTGCGGTGTAGCCTGCTGGGCCTGAGCCGATAATTACTAGGTTTTCTACAGTTTCGTTGGTCACAGTTATTTATTCAAACTCATAACGACTTCGTTTAACTCTATTTTAGCAGAGAGCGAGCGTATTTCTATTTTTGAGGGCGATGAGGGCGATCGGCACAACTCAAGGCTGTTTGATAAGTAAAAATAATAAAAAAACTAATCTTGTTTTAAATGTTCAATCAATCTTGGAAAAACCCCAAAAATAGGCCCCCTCGACTATTGATTCCATTCTCATTTACTTGACGAATTTGCGCCGTTTGAGCTATCATACAATTCCGATACTCAAGGGGTGCTATGACTATTTTTTGTACTTGGACGCTGAAACCTTTTAAAGTCGTAGAATAAACGAGTTCAACTAATGCAATTCATACAACTTTGCTATGCAAAATACGCATTTTATATTTTAAGAATTGTAACGGAAATTTAGGCGAATTTGACAAATTACAGTTTTTGTGGTATGGAAGGTGCGGTGGGGGGAATTTGGATGAGGATTTTTCACCGCAGATGCAGCATTTATCAGAAAGGTTAGGTGTCGCTTATTGGGCATTAGACTACGGGCATTGGGCTACGGGCATTGGCCCGCGCAGGGCATACCTCACAACGCGATCGAGCCGCTATAAGATGGAATTTTGCTTTTTAAATTTGTGGATAATACCAAGATATTGTTTGTTTGCAGCCGGAATAAGTGGAGAAGTTTGACTGCACAGAAGATATGCGAGAATGTTGGCGGCTTGAGTGTGCGATCGGCTGGAACGGAAAAAGGTGCGAGAATTAGAGTGACTGAGGGTTTGCTGGGTTGGGCGGATTTGATATTTGTGATGGAGAAGAAGCACGGCGAGCGACTTGCTAGCAAGTTTCCCGCAAGTCTTAAAGGCAAAAAAGTTATTTGTCTGCAAATCGCCGATAATTACGAGTATATGGAACCGCAGTTGGTCGAGATTTTGCAGGCTAAACTAAGTCTGTATCTGGAAATGTCAGACAGCAGGACAAATTTTATGCAGCGCGTTCTAGAGCCGGAGGTTATGGATTCTTGGGAAGAAGCTGTTGAGTATGACTCGATGGATTTTACTGAGGTGAATGCGGCTTTTGCTAAAAGTGCGATCGAATTAGGGCCGATGTCTGGGAAAATCTTAGATGCTGGGACTGGTACGGCGAGAATCCCGATCGCCATTGCTCGAATCCGCCCTGCTTGGGAGTTGACTTGCATCGATATGTCGCCAAATATGCTGAAATTAGGACTGGAAAATGTGTCTGAGGCGAATGTGCGATCGCAAATTAGTCTCGAATTAATTGATGCTAAGGCAATGCCTTACCCTGACAATTATTTTGATATGGTGATTTCTAACAGCATTATCCACCATTTGCCAGATCCGCTGCCGTTTTTGCGCGAAGTTAGGCGAGTCTTAAAACCGAATGGAGCAATATTTTTGCGGGATTTGTTCAGGCCTGAAGATGAAGCAATCAGGGATAATTTAGTTGAGATGTATGCGGGAGATTGCAACTCGCATCAAAAACAGTTATTCAGCGATTCGCTGCACGCGGCTTTTACTCTGGCTGAAATACAGACAATGATGGAAACTGCGGGATTGGAGGGTGCGAGGATTTATGAATCTTCGGACAGGCACTGGACGGCTGAGCGTGCTTGGTGCGAGACTTTGTAGACTGGGACGATCGGTTGCAAATATCTACTTTTGGGCAGGAAGAATTAGTATGATTGAACCGCGAAGACGCGAAGGACACGAAGGAAGAATAGGGAAGAAAAAGCCAGAATCAGCGTTAGGGTAATGGAATTATGCGGCGCATGAGGTTTCCCCTAATGTCTTCATCCAACCACTCAAGTGCATCGGGTTCCCAGTAGGCAGTTGCTAGTGGCAACCAACCAAAAAAAGAGCCAAGTCCACCGCAAATGGAGCATCCGCCGTCTCCGCCTCGGACTGTATGTTTGTCGCTAATTACCTCGCCATCGTAAGGATTTTGAGCGATGTGGAGTCCGAAAAGGTTGGGCTGCAAGTGGAGTTTCCAGTCGGCTGCCTTGTCAGTTGGGTAGCAATCGCTAGGATTTAAGTCTCCCCAGCGAAATAGAGTGGTACTTCCGGCACCGCAAGCATACTCCCATTCGTCGAAAGTTAGCAAGCGCAGTCCTTCAGTCGCCAATTCAGTCGCGAGTTCTTCATGCGTTTTGCTCGTAATTTGCCAAGCCTCAATCGAGCCATCCTCAGCACGATCGAATCCGTATATATCGTTACATATCATCCTCTGCCTGTCTGGAAACTCTTTTAATAAATTCTGGATTTTAAGTGACTCCGAACTAATTGCCTCAAGACCGATTTTTGTTGGTTTAATTTCTACAAGCATCGGCGAAAATGTCACCTTTCGAGGAGGTGTAGTGACGCTTTGGACGTAAGAGTATATATCTCGATCGATCTCATACACCTCGGCAGTATCTTGAAATGATTCAATTTGCTCGTCTGTCGGGCGAAAGTTGCCGACTTCGCATCCAATTTGAACCTCACCCCCTGGCATCAGAGAAAATAAAGCTCCTCCATACTCGAAAATGGCAATAGAGAGTTCGCTGCCACCATCAGGGTAAAATCGCAAACCTTTAAAAATTACTGACTGTGGCAGATGTGCTGCTAATTCCTGTGAGTAGCGATTTTTTTTTTCGTCGCTCAAGTTTTGCCATTCCTGCAATTCCATAAGCCAAAAGTTCCTGAACTCAACCTCTTCTACTTATCTAATTTGATATTACCTAAAATTACTCGATCGCGCCCTCCGTCTTTAGCTTCATAAAGCGAACGATCTGCAGCCTCAATCAAATCTTTTTGAGAAATTTCCAGTTGAGGCACCGTACTCGCCACTCCCAAACTTAGTGTAACACAAGCAGAGTTGGGCGATTTAATATTTTTAATTTCAAGTTTTTTCACCCTGACTCGAATTTGCTCTGCAATCGTGACAGCCATTTCGGATGAAGTTCGAGGCAAAATGATCGCAAATTCTTCACCTCCGTAACGGGCCACCAGCGTCTCCCGCAAAACTTCCCCCCCTGAGAATTTTACCGCCTCAACAATAGTTTTGGCTACCTGTTGCAAACAAGCATCTCCCGCCTGATGTCCGTAAGTATCGTTGTATTTCTTAAAAAAGTCAATATCGCATAAAATTAAAGATATTTCTGCTGCTTCTTCTCCTAAATCTTGCCATTTTTTCTCTAAGTATTCATTAAAACATCGTCGGTTAGCAACCTGAGTTAAACCATCTGAATTTGCAAGGCGATATAATTCCAAATTAGCTGCTGTTAATTGAGAATTTGCTGCTTCTAACTCCGATTGCGTGACAGATAAATTATAATAAAGTTCGCTAATATACCAAGTAGCTTGTTGGTGGATTTGAGATAAAGCTATTAACACTTGATGCACGTCTAACAGTCGGTAAACTTGAGGTTCTAACTGCACGACAATCGGTTCGTAAAGTTGTTCCGGCTGTCGCTGCACTGCTCGCTGAGCTGCCATGACAATTAGGGCGACTCCTGGTAAAATCAAAATATCGGTTTTAGCTATTTGATACAAAGCCGCAATCGGTCGGCAAGCAAATATATCTACTCCGTAAGGACGACTCATGCGTTCCATAAATCGCCGGCGAGATATCATCCCTAAAAATTCGCCATTTACGGTCAAGATAACTCCCGGAAGCAGCGGGTGAGACTGAAACAACCGAGCTACATCTTTGGCAATACATGAATGTTGAACCTGAACATTAAATACAGCCAGATCTTTAAGAGTAGACTCTAAAGATAAATTTTTAGGTAGTTTTTCGGGTTCTAGAGGTGGCGTGATAAATTTAGCAAACACAGCGCATATCCAAAATCAACTATACAGCAGCAACAAATCTACTCTCAACATTTTTTCGAGATTAACTTAATATACTATAACTGGTTGTATTGTGAATTACAATAAAAAAAGGTCGCTTATCTCAGGAGTCTATTGATTCATTAATTGATATTCATGTAATTGTATAACAGTTAAATTATGGATCGTATTTAAATGTGAATTTTCACTGGAGAATATTAACCCCCATACTTTTCAAGAGTTGACAGTTGAGGGCGACTTCAGCCAGCGAATTTTTAGAATAGCGCAGCCCAACCAAGTCTTCGGGTTGACGAAAGGACAGCTACCCGATAGTCGATCGCTTTTAAAATTGCCTGCGAGGGAAATTAATTGGGGAGCATCTCAATTTTTGCAAAAAGGATTTTTTTTACAGTGTGAGCCTCCCCTCGCACTACAAATACAAAACACCAGATGCACCCAATTAATTGTTTCTTTCGTCTGACAATGAGAAGGCTTTCAACCGATTTTTTTTGCAAAAACTAGGTTGTTGGCACCACTATAGCGGTTCTCAAGCGTGGTGAGATATGCCCAATGCCCTGCGCGGGCCAATGCCCAAACTCAAAACTAATTCCCTCACCAACCCCAAGTTCCCATTCCTCCCTTAAACGGGCCGACAATATCTTTAGTAATCCAACCGCCGTAAAAATCTCCTGGTTGAGCTTGCACTAATTCTCCGTCCACATAACAGGCATCCATCTTGCTAGGATAAAAAGCCACATAATCTTTAATAGCTGCAAAAATCTGATTGGGTTCGGGATAAAACCAAGCAGCATTTACTACTTCCTTTTCTCCCACCGTCACAGTGTAATAACCTGCTTGTCCCTTCCACTCGCACCACGAGCCCCGTGAAGTTTTGTGCAAATATTGCATTTGGATGTCCTCGGGGGAGATATAGTAGACTGGAGGGTGACTTGTCTCCAACACCCGCTGAGGATGTCGCGTGTCGGCGATCGTCACTTCATTAAAAATAATCTGTACGTGTTTGGTCAATTCCTCAAGGCGAGGGGGACGAGGGTAATCCCAAACAGACTCTTGACCAATGCCAGGTTCTATGCGATCGAAGTTCACTTGCACCATCTCCCCTGCAAAAAAAATAATTAGGGACTGAGCGTTATCAAGCTAGTCCTAGTCCAAATAGTGCCTTAATTTGACGCCAAAGTCAAGTTTTTACCTCTGTTTTAGGATGCTTTACTCAAAAATTGCGGACAAATGCTTTACCTCAAAACACTAATTTGTGATTATATAAATTTCAGTAAACTCGATCGCAGTTTCGCCGACAAAGACAAAACTTTAGATTAGCTGCGACACAAAAATATCTGCGTCCATCACTGTTAATCGGCTTAAAATTTGCGGTTCATCCATCAATCAAATGTTGGCAACTCAAGCCTGCTGTCCCATTATCAGATTTAACTGATATATATTTTTCACTTGTTAAAAAAGTAGAGAGCCGACCATTTTTTCAGAGCACCCAATTCTTAACTATACCCTTTTTTTTAGCAGTTGAGAAGTCAGTCGATTTTAGATACTTCGGCTTGCTTCGGCTTCCTTCGACTACGCTAAGGACAAGACGCTGGCTCACAAGTCGCGATCGTACAAGTTTTAGATTTTAGATTGGGGGATTGAGGGATTGAGGGATTGAGGGATTGAGGAATGGCTGGCTGGATGCCTCATTTTTTGCTAGAACTGCTATACCAATCAATCTTATTTGTGCGAGGTACAGATTGGTAATTAGTAATTCTCAGGAATTATCAAATATTTGCCGAATTATAACCTAATTTTAGCCATTGAGCCTAAAAGCCTTCAACTTTCAGCCTTTGGGAATCTACTTTCAGAAGGAGCTACTGGCATCTTTGACGCTAAGAGAATTATCTGATAAAGTTATAGCCAATATTAAGGTTTTTTAATCTTATTAGCAAAAATATAGGGTCGTGCCGAGTTTGTAGGAACGCCAAATCTAGCGCCTGTAATCACATAACCCCCGATCGCACTTTGAAAACGGATAGGGCAGCCTGTCATAATTAGATCTATGGAAATCTCCTTTAACATCACCCTGTTGATAGTCATGACCGTCACCTGTGGCATCAGCGCTCAAGTTCTGGCCGCTTATCTGAAAGTTCCGGCGATCGTATTTTTGCTGCTGTTCGGCATTTTAGCAGGCCCGGATTGCTTGGGAATCCTGCATCCCAGTCTGTTGGGAAACGGCTTGGAAGTTATGGTATCCCTTTGCGTAGCCTTAATTCTGTTTGAAGGCGGCTTGAATTTAGAATTGCGAGACTTGGGCAAAGTTTCTGGAAGCATCCGCAATTTAGTTACTTTCGGCACTTTGATTACGCTAATTGGTGGCGGAATGGCCGCGCACTGGCTGGGGGAATTTCCCTGGCCGATCGCCTTTCTGTATGCTTCTCTAGTAGTCGTCACAGGCCCGACAGTCATCGGCCCTTTGCTCAAACAAGTATCCGTTGACAAAAAAGTCGCCGCCTTGCTAGAAGGCGAAGGTGTTTTAGTCGATCCCGTTGGGGCAATTCTGGCAGTATTGGTACTGAACGTGGTTTTAAACGGCAATACCGACTTGCTGATTTTGTTCAGAGATTTAATGGTGCGGCTTGGTGTTGGCACAGTTATCGGAGTTACCGGAGGTTGGCTGCTAGGCCTCATTCTCAAACGAGCGAAATTCCTGTCAGAAGACCTCAAAAATTTAGTAGTTTTAGCCGGTTTGTGGGGATTATTCGCGATTTCAGAACAAATCACCAGTGAATCGGGACTGATGGCGACCGTACTATCGGGCATAGTGATCAGAGCCGCTTCAGTGCCGGAAGAAAGGCTGCTGAGGAGGTTTAAAGGTCAGCTCACAGTCCTCTCTATATCCGTACTTTTCGTGCTGCTGGCGGCTGATTTATCCCTCGAAAGTGTGGTCGCCCTCGGTTGGGGGAGTGTGTTTACAGTTTTAGCTTTAATGTGGATAGTGAGACCGATTAACATTTGGCTTTGCACCATCAACAGCGGGCTAAACTGGAGGCAAAAATTATTTGCTTGTTGGGTAGCGCCGAGGGGAATTATTTCCGCTTCAATCGCCTCTTTATTTGCAATTTTGCTCACCCAGCGAGGAGTCACCGGCGGCGACTCAATTAAAGCCTTAGTTTTCCTCACAATCATTATCACAGTTTTTTTACAGGGATTGACTGCAGGCCCGATCGCTAAAATTTTGGACATCACCTTAAAATCAGCTACCGGTGCCGTGATTGTGGGATCAAATCCTTTGAGCAGATTAATTGCTCGCTTGTTTCAAGAACGCGGAGAATCTGTCGCCATTATCGACACTGACCCGGAAGCTTGCGAACAAGCAGAAAAAGCAGGTTTGCGAGTGTTTTTAAGCAGTGCTCTGGATCACAGCATTTTAGAAGAAGCTGGACTTGATTCGATGGGAACTTTTTTGGCCATGACTAACAACGGTGAAGTAAACTTAGTGTTAGCTCAACGAGCAGCCGAGGAATTTGCACCGCCGAGAGTTTTGGCAATGTTTCCCAAAGATCCGCAGGCAAATATGCCCGCAAATCAGAATAAAATCAATCAAGCTTTTGTCTCCGATTTGCCGCTGAAGGATTGGAATGAATATTTGAACAACAGCGAAGTAAAATTGGGAGAAACCGAGTTAAGAAGCGAGGGATTGAAGTTTCAGATTGCTCACTTGGAAGCTTTGGTGCAAGGCGGGGAATTAGCGCCGCTGCTAGTGGAAAGACAGGGATACTTGCAAGTAGTGTCTGCCGCCCAAATTTGGGAAGCGGGCGATCGAATTATTTATTTACTGCACGATCCAACACCGAAATTGCTAAAAAGATTGTCTGGTGGGTCGCAGTCTCGCTTAACTTTAGAAAAGCATCAGGTAGTCGAGGAAGTGCCGATTCCCGATCCGGTTTTAGAGCCTGTTTTGAAAGAAGCAGAAATAGTCAAAGAGGCTGAAATTTTGCCACCGCCGCCAGTTTCCCGTTAGGGGTATTAACCTGAGACTTCGATCGATAGAACAACCGCAAATGTGAGGCAGATAAACACTGATTAACGCAGATACTTTTAAAGATGGTTTGTGACTTGTACGCGAAGTTTCATCGATGAGATATATCTGTTGGCAGCCGTATTGCTGTAATATTTGTTTAACCGCGCGATCGGGAGCATCTGGTGTTTTGCAAAAAGCATTTTTTTGATTGTAGTGCGAGCTGTCGCGAACTCGCACTATAAATTCCAAATACCAGATGTTCCCGCGCGATCGATAGGCCACAAAATGGGCACTATCTACCGCCCGCCAAAAGTCGGCAACCAATCTCGCTTGCTCAGAGGTACTGTTACAGTTGAAAAACCTCGATCGACTAGAAATTTTTCTAATTCCCGCTAGTCCGAAGCAGCAGCAAAATATTCAGGCAAAATCACAGTTGGCAATGGCACGATCGATTTTAGATTTTTCGACTTCGCGATCGAACAAGTTTTAGATTTTAGATTTTAGGATTGGTGGCTCATCGATTCTAGATTTGAGATTGGCGGTTGGTGGCGCGGGGGTGGTAGGATTTGATATTTAAGATGATTGGATTGGTGGCCAGGGATGCTACGATATGTTTTTCAAGTTCACAAACGCTTGAAAAAGCACTCTTTGGATGGCTAACACCTGTCGCTGGTTAAACTTTTTGCTTGGGGAATATCTACTTCTATGGCTCGCGAGCCGATTCCAACATTGTATTTTACCCTAGTTGTCGTTCACTTAGAAGACCGTTTTCTACTGGTACAAGAGCGCAAGTACGATCGACAGTGGTATCTCCCAGCAGGGCGGGTGGAAAAAGGGGAGACTTTGCTCGATGCTGCTGTTCGCAATACCGTCCAAGAAGCGGGCATTTCTGTGATCGTGGAAGGAATTCTCAGGGTAGAGCATACGGTGATGCCTAGGGGGAACGTGCGCCTCCGAGTCATTTTTGTGGCTCGTCCTGAAGATAAAACACCGCCCAAGAGCAAGCCGGACGAGTATACTTTGTGTGCTGGTTGGTATTCTCTCAAAGAATTAGACCAGTTGTCGCTGCGGGGAGAGGAAGTTCGGGAGATGTTTCAGTATCTGGCAAGCGGGGCTCCTATTTATCCGATCGACTTGCTGAGCATTGAGGGAGCTCCTTTTAAAACTTACCGCTATCGCTGGTGAATCGAGGGAGTAGTTTTGAGATTCCAGCTACAGCCCCGAATTTTGAGTTGTGAGTTTTTGTGATGGCGTTTCCAATTCGGTTACGCCGATCGATCTGTGCGAGCGATCGTATTTAATTGGTTCAGCCCACAGCAGGGGTATGACAACAGCGCAGTCTGTGCCATCACCTCCAGCAGCAATAGTTCTATGAATCCGCCAGATGGCCTGATGCCCCGAATACGATTCTCAGCAATAACTGAGAAACCCGGTACAGCATTCAGCCTCCTGCCTAAAAACGGCGGAATCGTCATCAAAGTCGATCGGGCAATTTCAATGCCGACCGTGCTAAAATTATACCTTTGAATTCCAGAACAACCGCTTTTAAATCGGTAAAAATAAAAAAATATCAACTAATAACTATTAACCTCCTATTCCAAATTATCAATTCCCAAATTACCAGTTACCAATTACTTATTCCCTATGGTCATGACAGACTCTTCGTCCCTAGCCAACACCCTTTCTGAACCGGTGCGCCAGCCTTTTTGGTGGGCAGCCCTAGCCTCTGTCGGCTTTCACGGAATCCTCGGAGTAGGTGCCCCGACGATTTCAAACTTAATGAATGGTGGAAATTCCTCAAACAAAAATATCCCCGGTTCCGTCGGCTTCGTACAATTAACTCCGGCCCAAGCGGGGCGCTTGCCACAAACTATACCACCAAAGCCCTCCAATACACCGTTTTCGCTCGTCGCCCCTGTTCCTGTTCCCCTCACGCCCAAGTTAGCCCCGCCTTTACCCCCCGCACCTCCAAGCATTAACTTGCCCGCCATGCCTCCGGGAATGCCCCCTCCAGGGTTCTTTTCCCCTCTCCCTCCCTCTCTCGGCCCCTTAACAGCCCCAACAGCCCCAACAGACCCGCCGCTTCCCAAAACTCCAGCCCCAACTCTCAAAATCCCCTCCCCCACAACACCTACCATCCTGCCGCCACTGCCTCCGGGCAGTGTAATTTTTCCACCATTGCCCGGTAATTTCGATCGCAATATCCCACCGCCACCATCGCTGACAGAAACGCCCCAGCTTCCCGGCGGGCCTTCGGAAGACGAAGCAGAAACGCTCAAAAAAATCATAGCTAGTAGAGGCGGACTGCCGCTATTTCCAGACGGAGCTCCAGTCTTCACGCCGGAATTTCCAATTGCCGGCAGGAATTCGGGAATTGAGGGAGGGCCAAAATTGACTCAAAAAGATCCGAATAAAAGGAATCTGATTGCAGAAACTCCCGAAGAAAGGCTCAGGAGGCAACAATTTGACCAGGGACAGCAACAGCTAGAACAGCAGGGAGTTCCCGGTTCAAACTTGCCCCCCGACAGAGAGACACAGCTTGCTGCTGCAAATACCTATGTTGCTTTGTTTGAGAAATTCAAAAAAGCTTATCCCGACTTGGAAATGACCGGGCCTACTCCTGTGGATGTGGCTTATCCTGCTGCTGCTTGCTCGCAAAAACTCGAAGGAGTCGCAGTTTTTGGAGCAGTTGTCAGCCCTCAAGGTTTGCTTAAAGCCGAGCCACAGGCGATCGTCCCCACGGGTTACAGTATTCTAGACAACACGGCTAAAACTGCGATTATCAACCCAGCTCTGACCTTTCCAGCATCCAGCACGCACAAGCTTTACCAGGTAGCTGTGGCGTTTAAATACGACGAAAAAATTTGCCGCGGCATTCCTCTAACGCCATCCACCGCCCCAGCCAGTCCCCGACCAACAGGCCAGCAGCCGCCAGCCCTAGCGCCGACACAACCGAGTCCGACAAGCCAGCCATCCCCAGCACCTGCGGAAGTCAAACCCCAGTTTGAGAAGCCGCCCGCCGGCGAAAACAAACCGCAGCCGGGTGCCAAACAGTCGCCGCCGGCACCTGCGCCCGCCACCAAACCGTCGCCCTCGCCTCAACCGAAACCATCCGGCGAAGTGTCGCCGTCGCCACAACCTGCTCCGTCGCCTCAACCTGCGCCTTCTCCCGCCGAAGTGTCGCCGTCTCCTGCTCCTACTCCCTCACCGGAAGCTGCTCCCTCACCGGAAGCTGCGCCTGCTCCCGCCGAAGCCTCGCCGTCGCCAGAAGCTGCGCCTTCTCCCGCCGAAGCCTCGCCGTCGCCAGAGGCTGCGCCTTCTCCCGCCGAAGCGTCGCCGAAACCTGCTCCGTCGCCGTCGCCAGAAGCTGCGCCTGCTCCCGCCGAAGTGTCGCCTTCTCCTCCTACCGAAAATTAATTGTTCGTGACTAATTGGGAATCGGTAATTGGGAATTACAGCACTTCCCGATGTTATGAGTTGCAATAGAATCGACTAAAAATAATTGTTCTTCCTTACTTTGGATGCTAAGGTACTCGCGGAAAAATAAAATACCAGTTAAAATGGGATAATCGTGATATCCCATTTTTGTACAGTTTCAAAACGTTGCCATTCGCATAAAGGTAATCTTGCATAGCAAGGAAAATTAAGGATTTTCATGGATACATAAACTGGTGTTATACTCATGAATAAAATGCCAAAGAGCTGCCAATATGATTGGATAGTTTTTTAGAGAATGAAATATTTTTTCTCACCAATCGAGATATTTTTTGTCTCATCGTATTATTAAATCTTTCTATATGGTTTGTCAGATTAGTCTCATTTCCTACTTTCTTGTATCTTTTCTGAGAAAAAAACTGACCTAGGCATTCCAAAATTCTGTATAATACCAATTTCATAAAGTAGCGTTAGATATTACCCCCCCAACCCCCCCCGCGATTTCGGGGGGGCTAAGAGTTCATCTATAGCACATATGAAAGAAAAATGGTATAAGCTACGGCACATTGACCATAAACTGGTGACAAAGAATCCCATAATCCTTGAGCGCCCGCTCGATCTTTTTTGCCAATATATGCTCCTACAATTTATGAATGTTGAGGCATTAATGGCCGGCCCAATCTACTGTTGATTATCCTCATTATCTACAAATGACAACATTTCATCACATTGAATTGTTAGCTCCCCCTTTTTTTTTGATTTCACTTCTACTTGTCTTTTTACAGTTCCTAGTTTTTTATAAACATATAGTATTGCAACCACCGTTCCGAAACCGCAGTCGCCCTCACAATCCCAGCCAGAGATATAGCGGTTCTCACTTTTGTGAGAACCGCTATATACAGTTTACACTGCCAATCCAGAAGACCGGTTTTTACGCCATTTGTAGCTAAAAACGCAGATTTTTCGTAAAAAAAAAACCAAGTTTCTGACCGCCCGTGTGTCAGTTCTAATCAAGTCTAAAAATCGAATAGGATTGCTATATCAAACTATAGCAATCCAGATGTTTTAACAACTAGACACATTTAACATCTAACTCAAGGTAGATTAATTTTATATTAATTTGAAAAATTATCGCGATCGCAGCATAAAAACCCAACCGTGAAAAAACTAATCAGAAATTTCTAATTGCGAAATTGCATAGCGGGCGACAGTCAAACCAACTCTCGCCTGTTCTATTTCCGACAATTGCGCCCAAGGTCTTTTAGTCTCCACAGCCGCTTCCACCCCGGACGAATCACCCTCTCGCATGGCATAAGCCAAAGGACGCGCCAACACCTGCAAATCTTCCTCAGCCCACTGAGGCAAAATATTTAACACGCACTCTACCATTTGGTCAGCTAAAGATTGATACTTCACAGTTGCATTTTGGACGCTTTGAGCGATGCGGGTCAAAAAATCTTCAGGAACGCCAGCAAATTTATCGCCCAAAGACTTTTGCAGGGCGCTAGAAAGCCAAACTTGTTCTAATTGCGCGAATAAAACTCCCGACTTCAGGGCAATATCGCTGTCGCTGAAAGAGTCAGACAGTGAAAATTCCTGCTCTAAATCTGCCAAATAAGATTCTGATTCAAGCTGTGCCGGATTCCAGGGATAAGCAACATCAGTCTGAACAATTGTGGCGAGCAGTTCCATTTCGGCCTGAGAAAGCGAGTCGCGAAAATATTGAGAATCGGGAGATTGGGTAGCCATGATGTAATACCTAAGTGCTTCAAGGAAAGTACAGAAAGTGGATTCTACTAAGTGATAGTTGCGAGCGGCCTGCGGTGAGTAACTCTTTTAACTTCAGACTTGAGACTTAACGCTCAGAAGTTTGCTGTTTCGATCGCATTCATTAACTACACCCGCACCTTAATTGGTTCCGCAATCAGTCTCACTGTAGCCCGAACTTTTTGGAACCTCAATAGTAAACTCAAAAATCTGACCTTGAGAACTGCCAAATTTTAGCTGAGTACCCGATTGCAACAGCAGTTCTTGGTGGTGAACTCTCACCCATCCCTGGCCCCCTAAAACTAAAGTCCCGTAACGAGAAAAATCGCGCAAAAAGTAGCTAGGTTCTTCCCGGCTATCTCTGATGCTGTTGCGGCAGAAAATCTCGGCGTGTTTCTGAGAAACCCACTGTTCTCGAATCACTACGTCGTTTTCTTCCCAGCGTCCGACTCGAACCATCCCGGCGCAAATCTGCCAAACCTGATTGGTTGATTCGGTGGATTTGACATTTGGTCGATCGCGCCCCCGCAAGTAAGCACAAGACGGCAAACGTCCCAGCCAAGTAGAAGAATTTAAAGGCAATTCCGTTTTCAGGTCATCTACCGGCTCAGTCAGTTCACCGTCAAACTCTGGGTGCATATACAGCACGGGAAGCGTCCAAGCCGGTTGATTGAACTTGTAAAGCGTCAGTAGCTGCTGTCTGGCGACGGCGACGGCCCGATCGACCGACATCCGCCCGGCCAAAGCTCGAGCAAAAGTTTGGATAAAACTTAGGGCCTCGCGATCGGCGATCGAGTCCCGCATCCCCAACACCGCCGGCACCCCGTGATGGATCAGTACCTCAGCCAAACTGCTGCGGGCGATCGCCTGTTGCTGGCCGTTATTGGAGTGCAGCCTCTCCACCGCCGGCTGAGCTCCCCAACAGGCATTAAACACCGCCAGAGTCACGCGACACCGAACTAAAACCTGAGCCAGTTCAGTACCGTTCATCGTCGTGTCCGGCGCCAAAAACAGCAAGCCGCCGTCAGGCCCCGGTATCCCGTGGCCCGAGTAGAACAGAATGTTATAAGCTTGCGTTTCCAGCCGAGAAATTAGTTCGGCCGGAGTAGGTTCGATCAAAGTATCAACGCGAGTCGGAACGCTGATATCGAAATATTTGTCGCTGTCGTCGGTTTGAAAAGCACTTTCGAGAACCCCAGCGAGGGCGAGTGCTTCAGCTTCCAACTGCAAATGACGGTTATTGCTCGTAGAAAATTCAGAATTAGCACCGCGGCCTGGTTCTGCTTGTCCCAAAACTAGCAAAATGTTCAGCGACTCGGCAGGACGCAGGGGCGGCAAAGGCTCGACATTGCTGGTAGTGCGGCTGAACAGCAATTGCTGCGACAGAGAAATTGCCGGTTGACCGGCTTGAGGCTGCATAATTTCCCAAGGCAAAGCAATTAAATAGGGTTCGCGCAAATCTATGCGAACCCGCAGGGGTAGATTTTGCCCGATCGCGATACCTTTACTTTCCTGCAGACTGCCCTGAATCGGCCCTTCAAACAGCCACCGCCAAAGATCGATCCCCAAATGCTGCATCAGGCGGCTGCTGTAGCTTGCAGGTGGCTGCTGCAGGTTCGGCTCGCCCCTGTCGCCCCACCCCCCTTGACCGAGCTGAAGCGACACAGAGGGGAGCGGTGGAGGTAGTTGTAGCGACTTAGGAGTTCGTTTTTCAGTTTCTGCAAGTATATTCTGGTTGTTTTCCGGCGAGACGAAACTGCCATCAGGATGTAAGGGCAATTCGTGAATTGTCCCGGAGGGGGAAAACATTTCCTGCCAAGCTTTCCAGGATTGGGATAGGGTATGGGGCCACATACAGTCGTGGTGAACGTACCCGCTGGGATAGGGAGCTTGTAGAACCCAAGTGGCAAAATGGTTTGCCCCAGCGGTTCTCAGGCGAGCGATCGCTATACTGAGGCAAGGACTTTCAGGGCGCGCCATCTTACAACTCTGGATATAAGGGTGATCGAGTTTATCTATATCGTAGTTTATCGGGTTTGGGGCGCGATCGAGTGGGAGAGATTACTTTGTGAGTTTTTAATTTTACTTACTGCCCAAAAATTTATCTAAATTCGGTACATCCACCCAAGTTCCCGTAGCATTTGACTCCTGAGTCAAATCCATCAACAACTGCGAGTAAACTCCTTCTTTGAGCGACGGTATCAAAGATTTCCCCGCATCTATTGCTTCTACCCACCTATCCACTACTCGAATAAACGGTGCAATTCTCCCGTCTGGATAAACTTGAGGAAACTCCCATCTTTGAGGAATCTTAATTTCAGCTAAAGGTTCTCCAGCTTGGGAACCCCACAAACGAAATCCGTGGACGTAATCCTGCTGATTGTCGCTTCCCAATACCAAAGTACCCTTACTCCCGTAAATTTCGACCCAATGTCCCCGCCCTTGATAAGTAACGGAACTCAAACAAACTTGACAAGGCATTCCCCCGGCCAATTCCAACATCAACGTGCAAGAATCATCAGCATCAACAGGTTTTAAATTTCCCGAATCCTTCGGATCTGGTCGCGCCGAAATTCCTGTAATCAATTGCCCAGAAAGCCTCTGCACGGGCCCGAACAGCCAGCTAAGATAATCAAAAACGTGGGAACCTGTCGCCCCCAAAACTCCGCCACCTAGCTCTTTTTGCGCGTACCAATTCCAAGGGCGAGCAGCATCAGCGCGCCCAGACACCAACCAATCAATCTTAATTAAACGGTTTTCTCCTACATATCCTGCTGCTAATAATTCTGCTAGCATTTGCCATGCGGGGATGAAGCGAAACTCAAAGTCCATTGTGGCAATTGCTCTCGAACCACTGTTGTTAACATTAGTTTGAGATTCGCTGTTTGTTAATCGGTAAAGTTCCCTGGCTTCATAAGCTGTGAGGGCTGTAGGTTTTTCTAATAATAAATGTTTGCCTGCTTGCAAGACGGTTTTTGCCATTTCAAAATGCAAAAATGGCGGGGTGGAAATGCTGACTCCCGCTACTTCTGGGATGGCTGCTATATCTGCGATCGAGTTACAAGCATAGGGGATGTTGTGGGTGCTGGCGATCGCCTGAGCTTTGTCTAAATTCCGGTGGTAAACAGCCACAACCTCTGTCCGGTGGTGTGCCTGGAATCCGGGAAGGTGTACTTTTTGACCGAAACCTGTACCGACTATTGCAACGCCAATTTTTGACATGATTTAATAATTGTTGACTGTTGACTGTTGACTGTTGACTGTTAACTGTTGGCTGTTGGCTGTTGACTGTTGACTGTTGACTGTTGGCTGTTGACTGTTGACTGTTAACTGTTAACTGTTGTTAGTTGTTAGTTGTTAGTTGTTAGTTGTTAGTTGTTAGTTGTTAGTTGTTATTAGCTGCAACCAATAACCAATAACCAATAATCAATAACCAATAACCAATAACCAATAACCAATAACCAATAACCAATAACCAATAACCAATAACTAATAACTAATAACTACTGACCACTGACCACTGACTACTGACTAACCACCCATTCAATTACTTGTTTGCCCAAACTAACACCGTCAAGCAAGTCAATTTCTCTGATCCCTGTAGGGCTGGTGACATTAACTTCGGTGAGATAACCGCCAATGATATCAATGCCAACAAAGTACAGTCCGTCCCGTTGCAGTACCGGTGCTAACTCAGCGCAAATTTGATGTTCGCGATCGGTAATTTCTGTTTGTGCGACTCGGCCGCCGACGGCCATGTTGCCGCGAAATTCGTTGCCGGTGGGAATGCGGTTGACAGCGCCGATGGGCTTGCCGTTTAAGAGGATGATTCGTTTATCTCCGTCTTTTGCTGCGGGCAGATATGTCTGAATCATCACTGGGATTTGCCCTTGTTGAGTGCTGATTTCGACTAGGGAGTTGAGATTGCGATCGCCCGCTTCCAATAACAAAATCCCTTCGCCAGCTTTCCCACCTAATGGTTTAAGAACTGCCGCTCCTTTTTTCTCAACAAATTGCCTAATTACCCTCTTATTTTGAGAAACAATTGTTTCGGGGATCGAGTTCTCAAATTGCAAAGCATACATTTTTTCATTGGCTGCGCGCAATCCTTTGGGGCTGTTAACTACCAAAGTTTTAGCGGGATCGATGCCGTCTAGAAGGTAAGTAGCGTAAAGGTAAGGAATATTGACAGGGGGGTCTGTCCGCATAAATACTGCGTCCATTGCTTCGAGAGGCCCGAAAGTAGGCTGTTCTACTTCGTACCACACCTGAGCTGCTTCCCAGCGTCCCTCTACGATTTTTACAGGGGTTAGGGCTACCCGGTTGAGGGTAGCCCAGGTTTTGCCGTCGATGACGCTTAATTCGTTGGCTTGAGTCGCCCAAACTTCGTGACCCAACTCTTGAGCGGCTTCCATCAGCGCTACGCTGGTATCGTGTCCTGGAATTAGTCGCGCGAGGGAATCGATGATGAATGCAAATTTCATTGTTCAGTTGGCACTTATGAATTGGTTTGAGGAAAATTTGGTAAGCGATGGACTAATGTTTATTTTGCCAGCAGCGGGTCGAGTTGGCCGCGAGCATCGAGTGCGTGGAGTTCGTCGCAGCCGCCTATGTGTTGGTCGTTAATGAAGATTTGGGGCAGGGTGCGGCCTCCCTTGGCTCGATCGCTCATTTTGTCCCGTGCTGCTGCATCTCCATCGATCGCGTACTCTGTAAAATCTACCCCTTTTCGCTTCAGCAGTGCTTTGGCCCGAATGCAAAACGGGCAGGTTCTCCAAGTGTAAATTTCTACTTTAGGGGTCATCGGGCGCTCAAACAATAACAATATTTTTTTTATTGTAATCTTAACCAATCTTATTTTTATTTTTATATAGTTGTAGCCAGCGACCTGTAATGTTATTATTTATACAACTTTTTTTAAATTTGTCTAAAAATACCAAAATATCCGCCCTTCTTGAAACGGAGAGATTTTGACAATTAGCAGCACGATCGGTCTATCGTGACTGACCGACCTGCTTGTTTCGTTTTCTGGCGGAACAGATGATTCCTGCGCCTGTCACTAGGAGTGCTACCACAGTGCCCGGTTCTGGGATAGATGTTGCTGCTCTCTGCGGGGTGGTGTTGTTGGTGTATATTTTTGTGAAGTTCAGCGATTGTGCCGGCGGTGGGTCTGGCGATTTCTCTACCTCGTCTGATGCTTGTGTCCCAGAGCGCAGAGACTCTATGGATGGGCTTGATGGTGGTTCCGGGCTTGGGGAATTGTCAGGGCTACAGGCGCTTGAAAAGTTTCCCGGCCCGCACACATCTACTGCTACACCCGGAGGGGCGGCAGCCAAATAGAAGAACCCTGTTGCCATTGTGGCAGAGAGTCCGATTGCTAGTTTTGCCAGTGGCGTACACATAACTATTTAGTTAAAAAGTGGTAAAATCGGAAATTAGAAATAGTGCTAGAGATGAGCGTTGCGGGGTTGGTAAGAATTTTAGAGTTATTACAATAGATGGATGCTTTTGTCGCGCCCGTATAGTATAGTATAGCGCTTGAGGAGGTCGCCCAAACACTTTAATAATCTTATTTTCTTACACCTTGAGGTCGAGAACTTCGTGGTTGGCACTAGGTTACTTAGTGCTTTGCAGGGAGCGATCGAGCAACATCTTCTGGCAACATCTCCACCACCAGCAGTTACAGTCATTAACAAAGAGTGTTGTTACGAGTACCGCCACCTCCTGAAATTAATTATTTAACTCCTCGCAAACTAGCTCTGCTTTATCGTACTTGGCAATGCACAATCTGACTACTCTTTTATCGTCTCATGCTGCGATAGGAACTGTCCTCAGTATATGTACGTGTATTCCTGACTGTCAACTACTTAAAAGGAATATTTAAGTATTTACCGAGGATAGAGGGCGTATTCAATGAGTTGCGCTAATCGATCGCGCAGAGTTTCCAATCCGAGACCTTTGGCGGCCGAAATAAATACGGCTTGAGGAAACTCTTCTCGTGCCAGAGCGAGTCTATCTTCATCTACGGCATCGATTTTGTTGAAAACTACAAGAGCAGGCCCGGGAGTTACGGGCATATCTGTCAAAATATTCATCACCGATCGAATTTGGCTTTGCCATGCGGGATGGGAGAGATCGACGAGGTGCAGCAAAGCGTCGGCGTCTGTGACTTCTTCGAGGGTAGCCCGAAAAGCGTCGATCAGTGAGGGGGGCAGTTCGCGAATAAAGCCCACTGTGTCTGTGAGGACGAGCGACAAAGGTCCCCCCCCCTCGGCGCTAGGAATTGTCAGCTTGCGGGTGGTGGGGTCGAGGGTGGCAAATAACTGGTCGGCGGCGTAGACCTCGGAATTGGTGAGCAGGTTGAGCAGAGTCGATTTACCGGCGTTTGTGTAGCCGACGATGGCGACTGAGGGTACGTCATTGTGGTGCCGGTTCTGCCGCAGCCGGAAGCGGTGAGCGAGGAGTTGATTTACTTCTTGCTGCAATCGAGTAATGCGTTTGGCGATCGTCCGCCGTTCGGTTTCTAGTTTAGTTTCCCCAGGGCCTCTGGTACCGATGCCGCCGCCCTGCTTTGACATGGCCTGACCGATCCCTCTGAGCCGGGGCAGGGTGTATTGTAGCTGAGCTAGTTCGACTTGCAATTTACCTTCGCTCGATCGCGCTCTTTGGGCGAAAATGTCCAGAATTACCTCCGTGCGATCGACTACGCGAATGCCGAGGAGAGTTTCTAGGTTACGTATTTGTGCGGGTGCCAGATCGCGATCGAATACCACGAGGTTAGCGCTAACCGTCTGAGCGGTGAGAGCAATTTCTTGAACTTTGCCTTCGCCAACGACTGTCTGAGGATGGGGGCGCGATCGTTTTTGGCGCACTGTTTGCAGAACTTGACCCCCGGCGCTTTCCACCAGCCGCGTGATTTCTGCGAGTCCGTCCTCAAAATCCAGCAGAGTCATCTGCTGAGTCATTACACCCACCAGCAGAACCTTGTCTTGGTCTGCATCCACCTGCTTAGCGACAAACTCAGCTTGAAACTCTGCTTCTAGTCCTTCCACCAACTCCTGAAAATCTTGGTCTGCGAGGTCGTCCAAATTCAGCGGTTCTGAGATTGTCCAGGGAAAGTGTTGAGTTTTGATTGGTGAGTTTTGAACTGAAGACTCTTCTATTTCATCAGTTTCATCAGTTGCAGATTTTTGTAACTGAGCGCTTAACACGGAAAACTCAAAATTTGGTCGGTCTCCTTGAGGTATCAGGTGAACGAGATAAGTTTCTTGGATGTAACCTGTCGCACCGCCGCCCCGGCGCTGAAATCCTCCGCCGGTCAGCGTCAGCCACACTAGGGCATCTAGGCGCTGAATTGCCATTGCTGTGAGAGCTGCTTCGCTTGGGGTTTCTGGCTTCAGGTGGGTGGCGATGCAGCGAATGCCGCTGAGGCGACCTCCGCCGTATCGGGGCAATTCTAGGGGCGAAATTTGGGTTTGGCGGGGTGTACCTACGCCGACGCGAATTACTTGTCCGCGGCGGTTGATGTAGGTGCAGATTGGTTTGTCGATTTCGGTGCTGATGGCTGCGACGCGCTGGGCGAATTCTGCCGTGGTGATGCGATCGCCCGGTAGTCGCTGGTGGTAAAGCTTTTCGAGTTGCTTGAGCTGGCTGGACTTTAAACCTTGAAGATTGCCGTAGATGGTTTCGATAACTGTTTCTCCCTCGCGCTCTGTGAATCTTATATTTTACTTAACTCCGGGCGATCGTGTTGTGGTTTGAAGTTTAAATTTACCATTTCTACAATGAGACGCTTCCTTTGACAACAGCAGTCTCAACTTGTACTTGTCTTTTGTATCTGCTGATACAGGCGATCGCTAAAAAAATATCGCTTAATAAAACTTAACACATATTTTTGTGTTTCAGAATCCTCCTTTAGACTTGTGTGTATCTTGAGCCTAGAGACAGATAGCCAACTAAAAATTAGGTCGCTACTATGATAAGCGAAACATTGTTAAGGAATGTAAAAACATGGAAACTCGTCCTACTAACGTACCTACAACCACTAATGCTTACAACGGCAAAGATCGCAATGCCTTTTTGTTTGGCTTCAACCCGCAAGCAGAACTTTGGAACGGCCGCTTAGCGATGATCGGCTTCTTAGCTTATTTGCTCTGGGACATGGCTGGATATAGCGTTCTACGCGACATCCTTCACTTTCTACCTACCTATATCGCTCGCTAATAACGAGCATTGTTTCCGGTCTGGCAGTATGAGTAAATGCCACAACTGCCAGATCGGCTAAAAGTTACAAATAGCAGCGAGTATAATTTAGTTCGTTTGTAGCTTGCGTTACTTTTGACTGGCATTATAAAGATTTCTTGCTGTGATTTGATGATTGCAGTTGGGGCGCGATCGCTGGCGCAGTGAATATTAAGAGCAAAACAGATATTTATTCCTGAGATGCGATCGCCCCTGCTGTATTTTTGGCAAGAAATTTCATCGATAACCTCTGATTGTATAGGAAAAATAGGAGCATCAACGATGATCGACTCAAATTTACTGGCAGTAGTAGAATCAGCTCTGACTGACACAGCATCAGGAAACTGGCAAAAGCCGATAGTGATGTTTGTTTGCAATATTTTAGCATTGCTAGTTCTGAGCCGCGTAATTTGGCATCCCCACGTCGGCCCTAAAATGCCTTTGCCCTTCCCGTCTCTGTTTAACAATGTTAGTGTTCCCGCATTTTTGGCATCAATGAGCGCCGGTCACATTCTGGGAGTATTAATGATTTTGACGATCGGCATCGATAAGTATATTTAGGATGAATTGCGCTGCTGTTTTGGGGAATTTTTCCTTTAATGGATAGTGTTAAATCCGCAGAAAGTTTGTAGGGGTTAGTGAAATGCACTCACCCCTAATTTTAGGTTTGTATCTAAACTTTGTCTCAAATCAGTAGTAGACTTCTTCATAAGTTTTCGTTCAATACATAAACCGCAGATGAAATGCAGATGCAACATCGATTGACGCAGATAATTTTAGATAATTTGTGCGTGAGTGCAAGAGCTACAGTATGGTGCATCAGATTGTTGGCTGGAAATAGCGGAGCAAATGTAAGGGCCTGACAGACCATACTATACTCTAAGTTCGGAAAAAATTAATTACAAAAAGGCTTTGGACGCTTACAGACTTTTAGGTGAAATTTTATTGAATTAATTCTGTCCAGCTACTTAACTACTTTAGACAGACGCAGGAGCGCGGGAAAGAGAGATAGATTTTAAAGAATCGGGTTTTGTCAAAACAAAATGCCTGAGTGTAGGAGTTTCAGCAGTGAAGCAATCCACGCCGATCCAGAATTGGGGGAAGAAGATTTGTTGAATGCGAAAGCAATTCAAACTATTCAATGATAGCCCAACGGTGGGTACCTTGTGGCAAAACTGCCCGACTAGCGGCGTGAAAGCTGCTATTTTTCGATTAATAGATGAGGTTTAAAACAATGGATTCTAATTCGATCGCCAATTCTGACAAAGAAAACCAAACTAACACTGGCGAGGCCGAACGCTGGGCTTCGTTAATTGGTGGCGGGGCGCTGGTGCTGTTTGGTTTGTCGCAGCGTTCTTTGAGAGGTGCTTTGCTGGCCGTTGCGGGTGGCGGTTTGGCTGCGCGCGGGCTGGGGGTTGCGGAGGGTTTGCAGTCGGCTGCAGATGCGAATCAAAGCATTAAAGTTGAAAAGACGGTGACGATCGACAAACCGGCTGATGAATTGTACCGTTTCTGGCGCGATTTTGAGAATTTGCCTCGGTTTATGAAGCATCTCAAACACGTTGCGGTAATAGATGACAAGCGTTCTCACTGGATTGCCAGCGCGCCGGCCGGCAATAGCGTAGAATGGGATGCAGAGATTGTCCGCGAAGAAGAAAATCGGTTAATTGCGTGGGTGTCTGTGGAAGGCGCGGATGTTGAGAATTCGGGTTTTGTGCGCTTTCAACCGGCACCTGCAGGACGCGGTACTGAGGTGAAAGTTGCGATCGAATACAATCCTCCGGGCGGTGCGATTGCTGGTGCAGCGGCTAAACTATTTGGCGAAGCACCAGAACAGCAAATTGCTGACGATTTGCGCCGGTTCAAGCAGTTTATGGAAACTGGGGAAATAGCTACGACGGCCGGTCAATCTTCGGGCCGCAATTAATAATTGCGATCGCATCGGATAAATTAATTGTAATTCCGCTCCGGGGCGGGTTTTACCAACAATCCAAGATTCACAACATCCACAATAGATTTCTGGCAAAAGTTTTTTTCATCAATTTATAGGGCAGGCGAGACACCCCACAATAAAAAATGATTCTTGTGGGATGGGCCCGAAAGCCCGCCCTAGTTATTTTTGCCAGAGGTTATTAAGAATTAAGTTTGACTTCGGGAACCAAAACGCGGCCGGTATAACCCGCGCGCTGGTAGCGATCGATCGCCTCTGATGCGATAACATCCGCTTTACCTGTCTGGACGAGCGCAACGCAAGCACCGCCAAAACCTCCGCCCGTCAGCCTTGCACCGAAGACTCGGGGGATTGACTGCAAGATGGCCGCCAGCGTGTCTGCAGCGGGCACTGAAACTTCGTAGTCGTCGCGCAAACTCGCGTGGGAAGCATTCATTAACTCGCCGAAACGCTTTGCAGACAAAGATTTTACTGCTTGCAGCACGCGGTTGTTTTCGGTAATGACATGGCGAGCTCGCCTTTTGAGAGGTTCTGGCAATACTTCGACTGCTTTGGGATCGGCGATATCCCTGAGAGCTTTAACTCCCAATATTCGGGCGGATTCCTCGCACTCAGCACGCCGCTTGTTGTAGCTGCTTCCTGCTGCTAGTTGGTGGCTTTCGCCGCTGTCAATTACTAAAATTTCGGTGTCTGGAGGAAAAGGTATCGGGCGATATTTGAGGCTGCGGGTGTCGAGAAATAGCATGGTGTTGGTGTCTGCTAAACTCGATGCCATTTGATCCATGATGCCGCAGTTCAAACCGGCGTACCGGATTTCGGCTAGCTGTCCGATTTGAGCAAGCCGCACGTCGTCTAGGGGGAGGTTGAGTAAAGCGCGCATTCCTCTGAGGGTGGCTATTTCTAAGGCGGCGCTGCTGGACAAACCGGTGCCGATCGGCACGTTGGAGGTAATGTAAAGATTTATGGGCGGTATTTTGTATCCTTCTTTTTCTAAAAGTCTGAGGCAGCCACAGATATAAGTGACGAATTTTTGCGGTATAGTATCGTCGTCTGAAAAATTTATGAGTTCGTCATATTCTGCTGAATAAAAATGGTGGCGATCGTCGCTGCTGAAGCCAATTTGTACTGTTGTGCGCTGGGGAATTGCCGTCGGCAGTACAAATCCGTCGTTGTAGTCTGTGTGTTCGCCCAACAGGTTTACTCTTCCGGGCGCGCTGGCTTGGGTTTTAGGTAATGTACCAAATACTCGTTGGAAATTCATTTTTGGGGAATTGCTAATTGGTTCTTGGTTATTTGTTATTGGTTAGTTGTTATGGGTTATTTGGAAAAATAGCTATCTGTGTATCCGTGACTTCCGTGTCGTGCTGCTGGTAATTGGGAAGAAATAAATTTATTTTTTATCGTTGCTGCTTTTATAGTGCCCAAGCTTTTTGCTGAATTCAACCCATGTTAACAAAAATCAACATGGCTGTAGGTGAGGAAAAAATATGAGGTTGTGATAGAATAGCAGGCTAAGATTTCTTCCAGCAATTCAAAAAATGCGATCGACCAGACCCCGGAAACAGTTTGCTCAACATTGGCTCAAAAGCGAGAAAGCCTTAGATAAGATTGTCAAAGCAGCGAATTTGGATGGTTCTCGCGTCCTGGAAATCGGGCCGGGTACTGGGATTCTGACTCGGCGCTTGCTGCCGGAGGCTGAGTCTGTTGTTGCTGTGGAGATCGATCGAGATTTGTGCCTAAAACTAGCCAAGCAACTAGGCAAAACCGACAACTTTTTACTGCTACAGGGCGATTTTTTGGAAATAAACTTAGATGCTGAACTAACAGCCTTTCCAAAATTCCAAAATCCCAATAAAGTTGTTGCCAACATTCCCTATAATATCACCGGCCCGATCTTGCAAAAACTGCTGGGAACGATATCTGCGCCTGCTGCTAAACCCTTCGATGCGATCGTGCTGTTAGTACAGAAAGAAGTCGCCCAAAGACTTTACGCTAAACCGGGTTCTACAGCTTTTGGCGCTTTGTCGGTGCGGGTACAATATTTAGCAGAATGCGAGTTAATTTGCGATGTGCCGTCTAAAGACTTTTATCCGCCGCCAAAAGTCGATTCCGCCGTGGTGCGGCTGCTTCCCAGACAGATAGAAACGCCAGCCGTCGATCCGCGCTATTTGGAGAATTTAGTCAAGTTGGGATTTGGCAGCAAGCGCAAGATGCTGCGAAATAATTTGAAAGGGGCTGTAGATTTAGATAAGCTCGTTCAATTGTTAGAAAATTTACAGATAAATCCTCAATCTCGTGCTGAAGATTTGAGCGTGGCTCAATGGGTAAATTTGAGCAATAATTTGTTTTCGGATGACCAATGACCAATCACTAATGATATCATATTTGGTAGATTAATAATAAAAACGTTTCGTTCGTAGTGCCGAATGCGAGTCCGCAACTTGGATAAAACTCGCATTCGGCACTACGAACTAATTTTAGATCGATCGACTGGACGTGATATGACTGCTGACTAATGACCAATGACTAATGACTGCCGATCCTGCATAATATTTCCTTTGAGTTGTGAGAAAATGGACTATGACTCGTATCAATTAATTTCAACCAGGTGTTTCTTTCACCTGCGGCTTAATCACCTATGCGTTCCTATTCTCTCTTAGCTTCGGCAAAAATCAATCTGTATTTGGAAATAATAGGCGATCGCCCCGACGGATATCACGAACTGGCGATGGTACTTCAAAGTATAGATTTGACCGATCGAATTGACTTGCGGGCGATCGGTACCGACACGATTCGCGTGCGTTGCGATCACCCGCAAGTTCCTCCTGACAAAAATAACTTGGCTTACCGGGCGGCGGATTTGCTGGCGCAGCAATTCCCCGATGCTTTGGCGATGTACGGTGGAGTCGAAATTGCGATTCACAAGCAGATTCCGGTGGCGGCGGGGCTCGCCGGCGGTTCTGCAAATGCGGCCGCTGTTTTAGTCGGGATGGATTTGCTTTGGCAATTGGGACTCACTCAGTCGGAGTTGCAAGAGTTGGGGGGAACTTTGGGTTCGGATGTGCCTTTTTGCATTGGTGGAGGTACGGCTTTGGCAACTGGTCGCGGGGATAAACTGTCGCCACTGCCGGATTTGGGAGGTTTTTCTGTGGTGCTGGCGAAGTACCGCAATCTAAGTATTTCTACGGCATGGTCGTATCAAACTTATCGCCAGCAGTTCAGTAGTTCCTATTGTGGATCGGAGGATTTGGACTGTCGCCGGGAACGGTTGCATTCGGGGCCGATGGTGGGGGCGATCGCCCAAAAAGATCGATCGAAAATTGGTCAATTGCTGCACAACGATTTAGAAAAAGTGGCTTTACCCGTGTACCCGCAGGTGTTGCAGTTGCGGGAAGCATTTGAGTCGGCGGGGGTTTTGGGAACGATGATGTCGGGTTCCGGGCCGACGGTGTTTGCACTCTGCGAGTCTCAAGAGCAGGCTCAGCAGATTGTGGAACGGGTGAAAAGTGCGATCGCTTCTCCCGATTTGGATTTTTGGGTAGCAAATTTTAGCAATACTGGGATTCGGATTTGTTCGGAGGGAAACGATACAAAACCGCCGATTGCGAGGGTATAACTCGCAGGTGGTGCGATCGCCCGTTAAAGGCCAATTAGGGCGATCGAGTCCGATCTATCTAACTTTGCGTAGAGTCTCTTGAGATAGAAGAACTGATAAAATGGCATCAAACACGGATTTTAGTTTGGTTAATTCATCAAAAATCTAAAATCTCATACTTGTTCTGAGTAAAGTCGAAAAATCTAAAATCTAAAATCGCCATGACTGATTTAACTAATCCAAATTCTACTTCTGAACCTCTAAATTCTGCTGGGGATGCAGCGCCCGCATCTGGGCGACAGCCTACAGTTTTGCGGTGCATAACGGGTTCCCTAATCGCCAGCGCGTTAACTTTTGCTTTGTATTCGCTAACTATGTCGATCGCTCTAAGTTTTGCTAGCAAGCCGGTGCAGTCCACCAATATTGCTGTGCTTAAAATTAGTGTCGCCGTGCGAACTTTGGTAGTGGGAATGACGGCTTTGGGTATGGGCGTATTTGGGCTGGCGGCTGTCGGTTTGATGCTGCTGGGTTTGCAAATTTGGATTCAAAAATTGGGGAAAAAACCCACAGTTTGAAGTCTACAGGTTGAAAATCGGGCAAAACAAACTCTCGTCCCCTTAGCAAAGTCGAAGGGTATAGGCAAAACCGGGCATTGGGCATACCTCACAACGATCTCGAACCGCTATAGAAGCAATGGAATTATTTACGATCGGACACTCCAATCAGAGTATTGAATCGTTTCTTTTGCTGCTTAAAAAACACGGAATAACAGCGGTTGCGGACGTGCGGTCGCATCCTTTCAGCCGCTATTTACCTCATTTCAATAAATCAGAAATTACCGCTTTTTTGTCAGCAGCGGGCATTCAATATGTTTTTTTAGGCAAAGAATTGGGCGCGAGACCGGAAGATTTAAGCTGTTACGATACTGAGGGTAAAGCTTTGTACGATCGCATAGCAGCAACTCCTCTATTTTCTGCCGGAATTCAGCGCTTGCTCAAAGGCGCAGCCAATTATAAAATCAGTTTAATGTGTGCCGAAAAAGACCCGATAACTTGTCATCGGACTATTTTAGTTTGCCACAAACTCAAAGCATTTAATTTGCAAATTAAGCACATTCTGTCAGATGGAACTTTAGAATTGCACCAGGATTTAGAAGCAAGACTTTTGAGCAAGTTTAACCAAGCAAAAAACCACGATCTGCCAATTCAGTTAAGTTTGTTTGAATTAGCACCTCAAGTTCAGGATGAAATAGTTGATTTAGAAACAGCTTATTATCGTTACGGATTGACAAGGGCATATATCAGCAAATAAGGCAATTATCGGCTATACATTCTTTGTTTTTGATGAATTCTAGCAGCAACTCTTGACATTTCATACATTGAACAGTATTGTATGGCGATCGGCGCGCACCATAGCGTTAAAAATTTTATTCTAGATTTAACGTTCTTCGTGTTATAATTCTTCGGCACTGTAGCAGAAAGGGGTGCTTTTTTATGAAAGCAGAATTTTATTATGACTGTCACAGATATATTTGTAGTTTAGTTCAAGTTGATTTTGTCAAAGAATTAAAAATTAAAAATCATCAAGGTTTTGTGTTAGCTGTTAAGCAAGGCGAAAAGATTGGGCTTTTGGGAAAAAGTCGCCATAATGCTAAACAAATTGATGTTTCTAAGCCTCATTTTTATAATGTGATTAAAGCAGCTATGAGCGCTTTGGAATTAGAAACTAGAAATGAGGTGATATTAGAGAGGAATCGCACGATTGCTGATGGTGAAGATATGATTCAGCAGCAAAACCGAGAAATTCGTCTTTTGAATGAACAGCTTAGAATTCAAGCGACTAAAATTGAACAATTGTTAAGGGAAAATCAGCAGTTATCGGCGCAGCTTGTGGAGAAGGAAGTTAGAGAAACTGAAATTAATCTAGCCATTGAGGAAGATTTGGCGGCGGAAATTGGAGAAGCTGAAATTAATCAAAAAATTGATGATTTGCCGATTATAGATTCTGGGTTAGAGGTGCATTTAATCGAAAATCAGCAGGATTTGGAGGAGGTTGAGATAGCGGAAACAATCAGCGAGGGCGGTGTTGAAGTTGTTGATTTAGAAATCACAGAAGAAGTAGACGCTGCATTAGAAGTTACAGGAGGCGAAAGTGAAATTCAACGATTGCCGAAAAGAGGTTCGCAGAGAAGGAATAGAAAAAAATAATGACATTTTTTAATGTTTTTTAATAGTCAAAGGTTGGTTGTGAGAACTTCACTCCTGAGATTTTTCTGATTACTTCTGTTCTCACTCAGTAGAAAGGCGCAAATAAACAGCACTATGCAATGAAATGTCAATCGCACGCTTCTCCTCAAGCCGAACTGCCTCCTGCGTGATGCCAAGGATAAATATTCGCGCCGATTTACTGATAGCAATCCTCAATCAGTACAAATATGTAGGATAGTGCCAAGAATGCCTGCCCGCAGGGATCGGGGCGGGTTTACCGGATCTATTTTTTCTATTTATAAATATTGGCGAAGCGAACTCCTACAGGAATCGCAACTAATTGAGCGGAGATAATATTATTATGCCATTTTCAGTCTGGCTTTTTCAGCTATCAGGTACTCCGGCACCCAAAATCGATCGACAGACATCAGAATAGCTACAGATATGAAAATATCAATATTCTCTCCCATTTCCTCAGTCGGCAACAAACCAAACAATTCGTCAAATTCCTTGACATCTGCTAAAATTTTATCAAAGTCCTTGACAAGTTCGTCCGGGTAGATGCCGTGAATTGCTCCATTATCTTCATAATAGGCTTCTTCGTCGGGGAAAAATTGTGACGGTTTGAGTTCTTCCAGCAGGTAATCTAGTTTTTGAAACTCTTCTTCCAAAACAATGGTGGCGATGTCTTCCCCGGCTTGCTGTAAGATAATTAGATCGCCCTTTTGCATGACTCGTTTAATTATCTCGATCGCATTTTTGCAAAAATTCTCAACAGTTAAGCGAAAAAAAAACCTCGCCACTGGCCAATTTTTCCGTCGCAGCGTCGCCCGCAGCCAAATTTTGACAATTATCTAGGGCGATCGGTAAAATTACAGGTGCGATGGCTACGCTCCGGCTTGCGCCTACAAACTATTGTCACTAACATTAAATCCTTCAGTCATCAGCAGTTGCCCAAGACAGGCATAATTGTTGAGAATATTGCACAATAGATCAAAATGTAAACATATAGCACCTACGTCTTTTTACCGCCGATGAATAGCAGATTTCTCGATCGACTCCACCACCCCTCGCGCCCCGTCATCGTCTTCGACGGCGCAATGGGAACCAACCTGCAAGTCCAAAACCTCACAGCAGAAGACTTCGGCGGCAAAGAATACGAAGGCTGCAACGAATATCTCGTGCACACCAAACCGGAAGCCGTCGCCACCGTGCACAGGGGATTCCTCGAAGCAGGGGCCGATGTCATCGAAACAGACACCTTCGGCGCTGCTTCCATCGTCCTCGCCGAGTACGATTTAGCAGACAAAGCATATTATCTCAACAAAACAGCGGCAGAACTCGCCAAGGGAATCGCCGCCGAATTTGACACGCCAGAAAAACCGAGATTTGTCGCAGGATCGATCGGGCCAGGCACCAAATTGCCCACATTAGGACACATCGATTTCGACACGCTAACCGCCGCTTTTACCGAACAAGCAGAAGGACTTTATGACGGCGGCGTTGACTTATTTCTTGTCGAAACTTGTCAAGACGTGCTGCAAATTAAATCAGCATTAAATGCTATTGAAGAAGTATTTAAGAAAAAAGGTGCGCGGATTCCCTTAATGGTATCCATCACAATGGAAGCCACCGGCACAATGTTAGTCGGTTCCGACATCAGCGCCGCCCTCGCCATTTTGCAGCCCTATCCCATAGATATTTTAGGATTAAACTGCGCCACCGGGCCCGATCGCATGACGGAACACGTCAAATACCTTTCCGAACATTCGCCCTTTGTAATTTCCTGCATTCCCAACGCCGGTTTACCCGAAAACATCGGCGGCCACGCGCACTACAAACTCACGCCAATAGAATTAAAAATGGCCTTGATGCGCTTCGTCGAAGACTTAGGCGTGCAAGTCATCGGCGGCTGCTGCGGCACCCGCTACGATCACATCCAACAACTATCAGAAATTGGCGAAACTCTCACACCAAAAATTCGCGAATTTTCTTGGGAACCGGCCGCCGCTTCAATTTATAGCGCGCAACCTTACGAACAAGAAAATTCATTCTTAATTGTCGGCGAAAAACTCAACGCCAGCGGTTCCAAAAAATGCCGCGATTTGCTAAATGCCGAAGATTGGGACGGTTTAGTAGCAATGGCTAGGGAACAAGTGCGAGAAGGGGCCCACGTTCTGGATGTCAACGTTGATTATGTCGGGCGCGACGGCGTGCGCGACATGAAACAATTAGTTTCCCGCGTGGTGACTAATGCAACTCTACCCTTAATGTTGGATTCCACCGAGTGGGAAAAAATGGAAGCGGGGTTAAAAGTTGCCGGCGGCAAATGTTTGCTTAATTCTACTAACTATGAAGACGGAGAACCGCGTTTTTATCAAGTTTTGGAGTTGGCAAAAAAATACGGTGCGGGGATAGTAATCGGGACGATTGATGAAGATGGGATGGCCAGAACTGCTGACCAAAAATTTGCGATCGCCCAACGCGCCTATAACGCCGCCGTCGCCTTCGGAATTAGTGCCGAGGAAATCTTTTTTGACCCTTTAGCTTTGCCCATTTCCACGGGGATTGAAGAAGACAGAAAAAACGGCAAAGCTACCATCGAATCGATCCGCCGCATCCGCCAAGAATTGCCCGGTTGTCACGTAATTTTGGGAGTTTCTAATATTTCCTTCGGCTTGAATCCGGCGGCGCGGCAAGTTTTGAATTCCATGTTTTTGCACGAAGCGATGCAGGCGGGGATGGATTCGGCTATTATCAGCGCTAACAAGATTTTGCCGATCGCCAAAATCGACCCCAAACACCAAGAAATCTGCCGTAAACTGATCTACGACGAACGGGAGTTCGACGGCGAAATTTGCGTTTACGACCCCTTGGGCGACCTAACAACGGTGTTTGCTGGCAAAACTACCAAGCGCGATCGGACAGAAGACGCAAACCTCCCGGTAGAAGAACGCCTGAAGCAGCACATCATCGACGGCGAACGAATTGGGCTCGACATCCAACTCGCCAAAGCCTTAGAAACCTATCCGCCGCTGCACATTATCAATACCTTCTTGCTAGACGGAATGAAAGTAGTAGGAGAATTGTTCGGTTCGGGACAAATGCAGCTACCGTTTGTATTGCAGTCAGCAGAAACCATGAAAGCGGCCGTTGCCTATTTAGAACCGTACATGGAAAAGTCAGAATCCGGGGATAATGCCAAAGGCACATTCCTGATCGCGACTGTCAAAGGCGACGTTCACGACATCGGCAAAAACTTAGTTGATATTATCCTATCAAACAACGGCTACCGAGTGATTAACTTGGGAATCAAACAGTCGGTTGACAACATCATCGAAGCCTACGAAAAGCACAAAGCCGACTGTATTGCAATGAGCGGTTTGTTGGTAAAATCCACCGCATTCATGAAAGAAAATCTGGAAGCATTCAACCAGAAAGGAATCACCGTTCCCGTAATTTTGGGCGGTGCAGCTTTGACTCCCAAGTTTGTGCATGAAGATTGCCAAAATACGTATAAAGGTAAAGTAATTTACGGCAAAGATGCGTTTTCTGACTTGCATTTTATGGAGAAACTCATGCCAGCTAAATCTGCTGGTAACTGGGAAGATTTGCAAGGATTTTTAGATGAAGTAGGGCAAGAAAATAAGACGGTGAAAGCAGCTAAAATTTCTGCCGAAACTGCTGTAGAAGATGCTGGAAAAGCAGACATTCCGGTGGTGATTGATACCAGGCGTTCCGAAGCGGTTGCTGCAGATATCGATCGCCCAAATCCTCCTTTCTGGGGAACAAAACTGTTGCAGGGAGAAGACATCCCCTTTGAGGAGATTTTCTGGCACTTAGATTTGCAAGCATTAGTGGCGGGACAGTGGCAGTTCCGCAAGCCCAAAGATCAATCGCGGGAAGAATACGATGCTTTCTTAGCTCAGAAAGTTTATCCGATATTGGAGGAATGGAAACACAAAATTATTGCCGAAAAGCTATTGAATCCCCAAGCAATTTACGGATATTTTCCCTGTCAATCTGAAGGCAATTCTTTGTATGTGTACGATCCAAAAATTATGAGTAACGGGCAAGATTTATCGACACCCGCAGCAACATTAACGTTTCCCCGCCAAAAATCGGCGCGCCGGCTGTGTATTGCTGACTTCTTCGCGCCGAAAGAATCGGGTAAAATTGATGTATTTCCGATGCAAGTAGCGACGGTGGGAGAAGTGGCTACAGAGTACGCGCAAAAGCTATTTGCTAACAATCAATATACCGATTATCTCTACTTTCACGGGTTAGCGGTGCAGACGGCGGAAGCAATCGCAGAATGGACTCACGCGCGGATTCGGCGGGAATTGGGCTTTGGTAACGAAGAACCGGACAATATTCGGGATATGCTAGCCCAGAGATATCGCGGTTCGCGTTACAGTTTCGGCTATCCTGCTTGTCCGAATATGGCGGATCAGTACAAGCAACTGGAATTGTTAAAGTGCGATCGGATAAACTTGTACATGGATGAAAGCGAGCAGCTTTATCCAGAACAATCCACCACTGCAATTATCACCTATCACCCAGCGGCTAAATACTTTACCGCCTAATTTGTTGGGTGAGGAATTCCCAAATTATACTCGTTTCTCGTTCCCCGGTTCTACCTGGGAACGAGAAAATTCACCCTGCTTGTTAAGGTGAATTTTGGGGGTTCTAGACTCAGCTACAACCGACATTTATTATGGATTTTAGTGTTAAGTTGTCACCAACGGGTAGAGCCTGCGAACGAGAAATGCCCGATGCCCGATTCCCAATTCCCGAACTCTTACGAGTAATTCCGGGGAGTGCGCGCGCCGGCAGATGCTCCTGCCATTGAAGCAACCAAACCCAATAGGGAGCCGAACAAAAATGACCAGCCAGCTTTGGCGGCATTTTCTGCAATATTGCGAGTATCTTGAGCCGATACGTTAGGCGCTTGGTTCGGCAGATTGACCACACCTTGCTGGGCTTGATTAATCACTTCTCCCGCATTGGCAGCTACTATGCCAAAAGTACCGGCTACGCCGTTTGCTAACAGCCAAGAGCCAATTGTTAAGGTCGTTGCCCACAAAATTGCTCCGTTCAAAAGTGCCGTGCTGCGGTTCATCGGGCCGCAAGCGCGAGCTGTTACCCAGCCGCCAACGCCTAAGCTAATTAGCAAACTGATAATTGACCAAATTCCTACCCCAGTACCGACGCTGCCGGCAATAGTGCGCGGTGCTCCTGAATTAGCGATGTTGCTTAAGCCGATCGCCGCGCCCAATGCACTCAACACCAGTTGTGTGCCGATCGCAATTACCAAACCCGAAAATATCGGGCCCCACCGCACTCGATCGTGGTATTCCATAACTGAATTCACCACCACGGGTTCAGTAACAACGTTATCGGCAGGTCTATTTACGTAGGACATATTTTTTTTCCTCTGAAGTGTTTTTATTTTTAAGAATCTAGAACTTATGTATTGATTTTGGCTGAGATTGATAAAAACTATATCTACCTGGGGAAATAACCAGAATCTCTGTCTGAAGAAAGAAACAAAAAAGTCATCATATCAATTCCGGTTGCACTCCTCATGACTGTTAACTGTTGACTGTGGACTGTGGGCTGTTGACGGGCGGGGCGAAAAACTGAATGGTTGAGTGTTCACTGTTGACTCGATTTTATTATTCCGATGCAACCAAAAACGATATCAGCCATCAGTCATTAGCTAATAGCTTCTGACTGATGACTGATGACGAATGACTATTTTATCCAGTTAAACAAAGTTCGCCGACGTATAGAGGAAAGGCTGCTTAACGCAATCTTACAGCCGTTCCGACGGCAGTAATCAGCAGCAAAGCTCCCGAAGAGTCTACATTAATCGTGCCAGTATCAACTTCCACCCCGATGACGGCATTAGCACCGAGACGCCCTGCCCGTTTTTCCAGTTCCGCGAGGGCATCTCGCTGTCCTTTGAGAAACACTTCCTCATAACTGCCGGTGCGCCCGCCGATGATGTCGCGAATCCCCGCGAAAAAATCTCGCAGGGCGTTGGTGCCGTAGACCACCTCAGCAGTTACAATTCCCAAGTAAGATTGAATTTCTGCTCCTTGGATGATATCAGTTGTTGTTACAATCATCAGTTGCCCTCAAGTGCGAAAATTTTGAGTGAGTCGAGTTCTGTAGATTTACTACATCTCGCCGTTCCAAGATTCCAGCCAAACCCTAAGCTGGAGCGTCGATTAAAGAATTGAAGAATTTTGGATTGACGCTCCAGCACCTTGAATCACCGGAGGTGGAACTAAACTCTAAAATTTTGGGATATACTCTGACGCTAGCGTCAGTGGTTTGTATCCGTTTCTTGCAGCTCAGCGCTAGCAAGCTGGCTGCAACTCGCTCTTTTATTCCACACATTCTTTGAAACAAATGGCCGTCCACAAACAAAGTCTCTTGGTATTAAGTACGCTGTTGGTAGCGGGATTCGCGATCGCAGCGCCGCAGGTAGCGCTATCAGCAGAAACATCTGTTCAAGTTCAACCTCAAAACGATTCAAATTTAGAGGATCTGCTGCGACAAGGACGCGAGTTGGTAAATGCAGGAGATTACAGTAAGGCGATCGACGTTTATCAGCAAGCAGCGCGTTTAGATGCCGAAAACCCGCGCATTTTTTCCGGTATTGGCTATTTAGAAGCGCGTCAAGGCAACTATCAAGCCTCTGTAGAATTTTACCAACAGGCGATCGGTCTCGAACCCAAAAATGCTGATTTTCAATACGCCCTAGGATATGCTATGGCGAACCTGCAAAACTATCCCGCAGCAGCCTCCGCTTACCGCCGCGCCACTGCGCTCGATCGCAAAAATGTCAACGCCCGCATCGGTCTGGGAGTGGTACTTTTTCAGCAAAAAGATTACAGCGGTTCATTTAAAGCATACCAAGAGGCGATCGCCCTCGATCCGAAAAATTGGCAAGCTTATTCTTCAATGGGTTTAGTATTGATCCAGCAGGGAAATTTTGCCAGTGCTATCACCGTGCTCGAAGAAGCAGCCAAACTCGCTCCCAAACAGTCCAGCGTCCAGTTAAAATTAGGAAGTGCTTTGCTGCGGAACGGCAACACTTCCGAAGGGCTAGCAGCTTTTGAACAAGCAGCCGAACTAGAGCCGCGAAATCCCGAAGTGCAAGTAGAAATCGCCGAACTTCTCAGATCTCAAAACGACTTAGACGGAGCCGTGGTAGCTTATAAGCGGGCGATTGACGTGCGCCCGAATTTAGTTGAAGCATACGTGGCGATCGGGGAAATTCAAATCCAAAAACAAGATTTTGTAGGAGCGATCATTACTTTTCGGCGAGTGATCCAGATCGATCCAAACAGAGCAGAAGCTTATTACGATATGGGTAAAGCACTCAAAGCGCGCGATCGCACATCCGAAGCAATTCAAGCTTTCCAACAAGCCCTAGACACTTACCGCCAGCAAGGAAACAATGATGGCGCCCAAAAAGCCGAGGCGGCCCTCAATGAACTCAAATAATTAGTCATTAGTCAGTGGTCATTAGTCAGTGGTCATTAGTCATTAGTCATTAGTCATTAGTCATTAGTCATTGGTCATTGGTCATTGGTCGTTAGTCATTAGAAATGCTAGTTTTTAATCTCGCAAACTAACTTATCATCCAATACGGTTTAGTTAAGACGATCCATGTGCTGAAATATTCTGAAAACCAAATGATACTGCGATTGCTTCCTTGCTCTATTAAGAGAATTTTAAGTGAACAGTATTGATTTATATTTAGAATCGACAACTTAATAACTTAAACACCTCCTACAGTCCTCTATCCTGTAAGTTGGCAGATAAAAGGAGGCTCTTCCTCGCCCCAGAAGCATTACCAGACAGAGCGAAAGTAACGAGCAATCGCTTAAGTTATTAAATTTTCATTCCTTAGTCATTAGTTAAATGTCTACTAACTACTGACAACTAACTACTGACTACTGACTACTGACGACTGATACCAAGTTCATAAAGTAGCGCTAGAAATTACCCCCCCAACCCCCCCCGCGATTTCGGGGGGGCTAAGACTTCATCTATACCGCATCTTTAGAAAAATGGTATGACGACTGACAACTAACTACTGACAACTGCCAACTAATACCATTTCTCTAAAATCATGCAATAGTCTCCGACCCCCCCTAGCCCCCCCGATGCTTTGGGGGGGGACAAGAATACTGTTGCATTATTTTTTGAAATTGGTATAACTACTGACAACTAACTACTGACAACTGCCAACTGACAACTGACAACTGACAACTGACTACTGCCAACTGTCAAATTATTAACATGAATTCAAATGATTCTAAACCTGCGCTATACGAGATGAATCCGCTAGGTCGATTTTCCGATCGCGCTGCCGATTATGTCAAATACCGCCCGACTTATCCAGCCGCTGCGATTGAGGCGATTTTAGATGGACTTGGGGAACCTTCGCAATTAACAGCAGCCGATATCGGTGCAGGTACGGGGATTTCTTCGCGTCCTTTAGCAGAAAGAGGCGTTCGAGTATTAGCGATCGAGCCTAATGCCGAAATGAGACAAGCGGCTGCACCTCACGAGCGGGTAGAGTTTAGAGAAGGAACTTCTGAAGCTACTAATTTGCCCGACTCATCCCTCGATTTGGTCTCGTGTTTCCAGTCTTTTCATTGGTTTAATCCGGTTTTAAGTTTACCAGAATTTCGGCGAATTCTCAAGCCGTCGGGAAGGTTGGCTGTAGTTTGGAATTTGCGCGATCGCGCGGATGCGCTGACACTAGGTTACACTCAAATTGTTAAAAGCGCTTCTAACAGCCATCCTGCCGAAAAGCGAGCTCGCGCGATCGAGCCATTGCTTGCGAGTCCAGATTTTAGTGACGTGCGCGCGATCGAATTTGCTCACAGACAAAATGTAGATTTAGCAGGTTTGATCGGGCGGGCGAAAAGCGCATCGTACATTCCCAACTCCGGGCCTCACTTGCAGAAAATTATCTCGGATTTAACCGAGCTTTATCAAGCTCACTGCGGCGATCGAGGCTTTGTTTCATTAGTTTACAAAACAAGAGTTTATCTGGGAACTCGTACCGACCGTTAATTTTTGGGATGAAGCAGGTAAATCAAAAAATCTGTGGTATGATGCAGTGGCAAGTTGGCAGGAGCGATCGATCGTTCAACAATTGACAGTTGAAAGCAAACAGTTGCCAGGTCAATTCAAAATAGAAGAAAGGCGATGGCACGACAGCATTTAATAAAACCTCCATCTTTTGTAAGATACTAAAACTAATCTATGAAGATGAATCTATTTCTATTGATAGAGACTGCCAACTTGTTAACATTTGTAAAATCAAACAAAATATCCTATCCCCAGAGCTTCATCTATGCAAACCTATGATGTAATTATCATCGGAGCGGGTCACAACGGACTTGTCTGTGCCTCTTATCTCCTCAAAGCCGGATATACAGTCCTTTTGTTAGAAAAACGTTCGGTTCCCGGCGGCGCGGCGACTACCGAAGCTGCGATTCCTGAATTACCAGATTTTAAATTCAACTTGTGCGCGATCGACCACGAATTTATCCATTTAGGGCCGGTCGTAGAAGAATTAGAACTGGAAAAATACGGTTTAGAATATCTTTACTGCGATCCAGTCGTTTTTTGTCCGCATCCAGACGGCAAATATTTCTTAGCACACACTTCCGTCGAAAAAACTTGTGCAGAAATTGCCCGCTACAACGAGCGCGACGCGAAAAAATATGCCGAATATACAGACTTTTGGCAGCGCGCTTTAGGTGCAATGGTGCCGATGTTCAACGCGCCGCCAAAATCTATTGTAGATATTGCCGGCAACTACGATATTGCTAAACTCAAAGACTTATTTTCAGTCATCGGTTCCCCCGACAAAACGCTGGACTTTATTCGCACGATGATTACCAGCGCTGAGGACATTCTCAACGAGTGGTTTGATGAGGAATTTCTGAAAGCACCCTTAGCGAGACTCGCTTCAGAATTGGGTGCGCCTCCTTCGCAAAAAACCATTGCTGTAGGAGCAATTATGATGGCAATGCGCCACAATCCCGGCATGGCGCGGCCTCGTGGTGGAACAGGTGCATTGGTGCAAGCGCTGGTCAATTTAGTGAAAACCTATGCGGGTGTTATACTTACCGACCAGCACGTTGAGAAAATATTAGTTGATAGCGGCCGGGCTGTCGGTGTTCGAGTTGCAGGTGGCACAGAATATCGAGCTACCAAAGGTGTCATTTCTAATATTGATGCGAAGCGTTTGTTTCTGAATTTAATGGATGACAGCGATGTTGACAGTGCCGATCCGAATTTGCGGGAAAGATTGGAGCGCAAAATTGTTAACAACAACGAGACAATTCTGAAAATAGATTTAGCTCTCAACGAAGTACCTAAGTTCGATCGCTGGAACCATCAAGATGAATATTTAATGGGTTCAGTTTTAATTGCTGACTCGGTGAAACACGTGGAAATTGCCCACAACGAACCTGCGATCGGCAAAATCCCCGATTCCGATCCGTCGATGTATGTCGTGTTTCCTACCGTAAGAGACCCGTCGATGGCTCCTCCGGGACACCATACGGCTTGGATTGAATTTTTTGCTCCTTACCAAATCGAAAATGCTGAGGGAACCGGTCAGCACGGTACGGGTTGGACGGATGAGCTGAAAAACAAAGTTGCCGATCGCTGCATTGACAAATTAGCAGAATACGCGCCGAATATCAAGAATTCAATTATCGGCCGCCGCGTGGAAAGTCCGGCCGAATTGGGAGAGCGTTTGGGGGCGCTGAAGGGGAATTATTACCACGTTGACATGACGCTGGATCAGATGATATTTTTCCGTCCTTTACCGGAGTTGGCCAATTACAAAACGCCGATCGACGGTTTGTTTTTAACTGGTGCGGGTACGCACCCCGGCGGCTCGATTTCGGGGATGCCCGGACGCAATACAGCTCGCGTTTTCATGCACTCGCAGCAGCCGATCGCGCAGACTTTGGCTGATGCGGCTAATTCTCTGAAATCGAAGGCTAAGTCGGTGTTTCGGAGTAATGAGAAGTAAGATTTTTAACCGCAGATGAACGCAAAGAAACGCGGATATAATTGATCTGCGTTTCTTTGCGTTAATTTATTCAGTCTTTTAGTATTGATTCTGCTTGATGACGCATCAATAGAACACGAAGGGCGATCGCATCTGTGGAGGGTGAAAACCGCACGCATTCAACCGCTGTCAAACCAAAGGCTTGTTTGACTTGAACAACACTGGTAAATTCACTGTAAGACATGGTTGTTTGAGAGAGTTGTTTTGCTCCGGCTCACCGGCGGATACCCGCAATATCACCCCTGACCTCTAACATCATCAAAAATTCATCCTTTGTGCAGATGGAAAATATGACTCAAACAATGAGAAAATAATATTAGCGTTACCCTATTTTTAGCGATGACAAACCGAGTTTTGATTGTCGGCGGGCGGGGACGAATTGGCAACAGCGTTGCCCAAGACATTGTTACCCACACCGACGCAGAAATTACTATTACCGGACGCGACCCTAATGGCTCTCTTCCACCAGAGTTGCCGCCGGATAGATCGCGCTATTTAGCTTTAGATTTAGCAGACAGCGCCGCTTTGCAACAAGCTGTTTCATCCTCTAGCCTCGTAGTTCACTGTGCCGGGCCATTTCACTACCGAGACGCTAGCGTATTGAAAACTTGCATCGAAGCTGGTGTTAATTATGCTGATGTCAGCGACAGCCGCAGTTTTACTCGCAGAGCATTAGAATATCGGGAAACAGCTAACAAGTCTGGGGTGACAGCGATTATTAACACGGGAATTTTTCCGGGAGTTTCTAATAGCATGGTGCGCCGAGATATCGAAAAATTAGATACAGCCGAACAGGTGCATTTGAGTTACGTGGTCGGCGGTTCTGGCGGTGCTGGTGTCACGGTGATGCGGACTACTTTCTTAGGTTTGCAAACTCCTTTTGAGGCTTTGATTGATGGCAAAATGCAGCAGATCAATCCATACACCGATCGCGAAACGATAGAATTTCCCGAACCCTACGGCAAAACAGGGGTTTACTGGTTCGATATGCCGGAAGCAATTACTTTGCCCGAAACTTTCCCAGTAAAAACAGTTGTTACTAAATTCGGCACGTCTCCAGACCTTTACAATCACCTGACTTGGTTTGTTGCCAAATACTGGCCCGATAGCTGGCTGAAAAATCCTTCGGTGATTGAGTTTTTGTCCTATGTCAGCTACGGGATGACTGCTGTTAGCAATAATTTTAGCGGTGTGGGTGTGGCTGTGCGATCGCAAGTGACCGGCATCAAAAACGGTAAACCGGCTAAAGTTCGATCGACAGCGGTACACCCAAATGCTGCTACAGCTACGGGCATCGGTACTGGCAGCATCGCTCAATTGATGTTAGAAGGCAAACTGGCAAAACCTGGCGTTTGGTCGGTAGAACAAGCTCTTTCTACCGAACTATTTGAAGGAGCTATGCAGAGTCGAAACCTCAACATAGAGCAGGTGTGTGTGTAGTTTTTTCTGGTTTTTATGGCAATTTTAGATGTGTGGTGAACGAGCTTTTTTTGATGAACCGCGAAGATGCGTTAGGCTTTCGCCGCGCGTCAGTGCTAGAACGCGAAGGAAGAGGAGAGAAGTGAGGGTTTGCAATAATTGTAGGATAACCGCTAGCTCAAGTGTTTTGCCGAATTGCGGGCCCTCATACTAGATTAGTTTTGCTTGTTTAACTAATCTATCTTTTGGTAGAAGTAATTATAGCAAGCAGGAGTTTAATATATTGGACATCATCAGAAATAGCCCTTTTGGATCGATCGACACACGGTAGCTGCAACAAAGATTGCACTTTAACCAAGGTTTTGGACGCGCGATCGCCCGATCGGGACAACAAACACCATAGTTTTTGCGAAAAAATACCAGGAGATGTCGATATGAAGCGGGTTTTAAAAGCTCTCGGGCAAACATTGAGTCAAAGCATTTTGCTGATCTGTACGCTGGCTTTCATTGGTTTAGCAGGTATCGCGCTAGCACCCAATCAGGCGGCTTACGCAGCAGGTCAATACAGCAGTCAGGCGCAGCAGTCAGGTAAAATTACTGACCCTGCAGAAAAATTTGAGGATCTCAATCCCCAAGCAGCTTACGAAGATCTCGTCAACACAGCTCAAAATCCTGCAAAGGTCGAGAATGTTTATGATGAAAGTCTAAAGGAATACAACGAAGAGCACCCGCAAGAAAACATTGTTCAAAAAGCTGAAGAGCTGATCGAAAAGGTCACGGGTCAATAATAAATTAACAATTTTCTATCTAATTCAAGTTGCTGGTAAATACGGAGCTTTGGTGAGAACACAATAGATCATCGTTCTCAACTCGCTTGAACCTAACTATGTAGGGTGTGCTGTCGCGCACCCTATGTCGTTTTAGTAACTTGTTAAACCACTTAGTTATTCTGTCCTAACCAGTTTTTTACTTGCGCTGACTAGGCTTTTTAAGCTAGCAGATTCATCCCAAAGGAAGATGAATAAATAGAAGTTTAAAAGGTAGATTTAATCATAGATTCAGTTAAATAAAAGGAAAAAAATATCATGAGCAACGATAAAGAAACAGTGAAGGGAACAGATGCTAACCTAGACCCGATTTCTGGGGAAACAGGAGCTCATCCAGTGGGAACCGGCATCGGTGCCGCCAGTGCGGGTGCTGCGGGTGCTGCGATCGGCGGTGCGATCGGCGGGCCTGTGGGCGCAGTTGTGGGCGCAGTTGTGGGCGCATTTGGTGGCGGTTTGGCGGGTAAAGGTGTCGCAGAGTCGATCGACCCTACGGTAGAAGATACTTACTGGCAAAACAACTACAGCACCCGTTCTTACGCGGACACGAGCGCGACTTACGAAGATTATCAACCGGCATACCGCACCGGCTACGAGGGTTACAGCCGTTACGGCGGTACTGGTAAAAGCTATAGCGACATCGAAAACGATTTGCAGCGCGACTACGAAACAAATCGCGGTAAGTCGAACCTACAGTGGGAAAAGGCTAAGCACGCCACGCGCGACGCTTGGGATCGGGTGGAACGCGCTGTTCCCGGCGACATTGACAAAGACGGCCGCTAACACAACCGATTTGAGATTTGAGATTTTAGATTTGAGATTTGGGATTTTAGATTGACGCTCCAGCGCAGTGAATCTGAAATCTTGAACTAAAATCTAAAATTTTGGAAGATTTACTCTGGAGCGGCGGGGGCGCGGTATCCATTTTTTGCGAGTCAGCAAGTATTTTTTCAGTCTTAGATGCACCTAAACTCGATCGTTCCAAGTTTGTCAACTGATAAAAACTGGGTTTTTGAACCAGAGATACAGATTAGACCTCTTGCAAAAGTCAAATTTACCCCCCGCAAGTCCCCCCTCCCGGGGGGAGAAACAAGAATAATCTTGCTCCCTCCCCGCGGGAGGGGGGACTTGCGGGGGGTAAATTTGACT
>NZ_CAWPRX010000123.1:0-7707 GCF_963890365.1 Tychonema sp. LEGE 07196
CTCTCCCCCTCTCCCCCTCTCTCTCCCTCTTTCAAGTTAGATACAAGCTTCTACAGGCGCGGATAAAAATTTGACATAAAAAAACCTCAAGCTGTTGTTTGGCAACATTTTGAGGATTTCAAGGCTCGATGCGATCGCAGAATCAACTATCTATTCTCAACAAATCATGATTGTTGACTCCGTTTTCGACCGGGCAAACACACGATCGAGCTAAAAATTTAGCTCTAAATGGTTTAGTAGCGACGAGAGGAGCGGTCGTTGTTGCCCCAGTTACCGCTGTTAGAAGAACCACGTTCTTCGCGGGGTTTTGCCTTATTGACTTTGAGGTCGCGACCCATCCACTCAGCACCGTCAAGAGCCTCAATGGCGGCGGTTTCTTCTGCTTCAGTAGACATTTCTACAAAAGCGAAACCGCGCATCCGACCTGTTTCACGGTCAGCAGGCACTTGAATGCGCTTGACTGTGCCGTACTCACCAAAAGTTTGGCTGAGGTGCTCCTGCGTTACTTCGTAGGATAAATTGCCGACATAGATTGACATTGAACATTCTCCAGAATCGAGGTTGTAGAGATTTAAATCCGGAGGAACGCCGATCGAACGAACTGTACTGCCGAAAATAAAGCTTTGTGAAAACAATCATAGCACCTATACTTGTAAACTGCAATTTTTTGAGCCGATCGATCCAAAAGAATGCCGCAAGCTTTTGGGCGAGACGAAAAAACCCGAATCTAGCAGGAAAAGCTGACCATAAATTAATTGAATTATCCTGGTTTGCCAGGAGTTCCCGAGAACGCCGTTCTTTCGGTGCGTCTGGGTCACAACTGCTAGGGCGAGAGAAGTTTTGACGAAAATAGAGCAACCGGGGATTGTGCCGTACTTGACTGCCTTGAAACCCGGTTCCTTAACAAAAAATTACGATTTTGCCGGAGTCTGTGGGACAAAACCCAGGTAATGAGATCGATCCGGCTAGGTGAGTATGTCAAATCCCAAAGTCACAGCCCAGATAGAGAAGTAACGGCGACAGTGGATTTGGCCCAATTAAATTCCTCAACCCCTGCGGCAACTTCTGCCACAGCCGGCGCTGCTGTTTCGGCCCCCACCAACACCAATTGCACCGCACAAGCTTTTAACTCTGGCTGTTTGGAATCGGGACAACTTGCCGAATGAGTCATAGCATTGGCTTCAGCTTCTTCGGCCCACAAAGCACCCCAGTGCATCGGTACAAATAGCGTACCAGGGGCGATCGCCTTAGTAACTTTTGCCGGAAACCTAGCCTTACCGCGGCGCGATCGAACTTCCAACAAATCCCCCTCATTAATCTGCAATTTCGCAGCATCGCGCGGGTGAATTTCCAAAAACGGATCGGGGTGCAATTGATTAATTTTCTCAGTTCTACCCGTGCGCGTCATCGTGTGCCAGTGTCCGTAAAGTCTCCCCGTCGTCAACACAAACGGATAGTTAGGATCTGGAGGTTCAGCGAGTCCCCGCGAGTGATAAGCCGAAAATTTTGCCCGCCCGTCGTCGGTGTGAAAACGCCTGTCAGTATACAGCCGTTTCGCTTCATTGGCTGGGTACGGAGGCTCGTTTTCGGGACAGGGCCACTGCTGGGGGCCTTGGAGGCGCAAATATTCGTGACTCAGGCCAGTTACATCGCAAGGCCTGCCCCTAGTCAACTGCACAAACTCTTGATATACGTCAGCGCTGCTGTCGAAAGCAAAATGTTCCGCAAAACCCAAGCGGCGGCCGACTTCTGCAAAAATGCTCCAGTCGTCGCGCGCTTCCCCTAAAGGAATGTCGAAACCTGGGCCGAGAGTAACGCGGCGTTCGGAATTTGTCATCACTCCGGTTTTTTCGCTCCACTGCGTGGCCGGCAGCAGGATGTGAGCGTAGGCTGAGGTTTCCGTAGGATAATAAGCTTCTTGATAAATCGTCAAGGGCGATCGCAGTAAAGCAGCCTTTGTCCGTTCCAAATCCGGCATACTCACTACCGGATTAGTAGCTGCAATCCACAGCAACTCGACATCGCCAGTTTCCAATCCCAAAATCATCTCCCAAGCAGTGCGGCCCGGATTTGGGGAAATGCTTCCCGGTGCAATTCCCCAAAACTCCTCGACTTGGGTTCTGTGTTCGGCATTTTTCACAAATCTGTAACCGGGGAGTAGGTGAGAGAGTCCTCCGGCTTCCCGCCCTCCCATCGCGTTTGGCTGGCCGGTGAGGGAAAACGGGCCGCATCCCGGTTTGCCGATTTGACCGGTCATCAAGTGCAAATTAATTAGCGATCGCACCTTGGCCGTACCTTCGGAGGACTGGTTGATGCCCATCGACCACAGCGACAAAACCCGCTGCGACTGTTCCCAATAACGGGCAGCCGTTTCTAAATCGCTAACACTAATACCGCAGCGCGAGGCGACAAAATCCGGCGTGTAGCTGCTAATAACTTCCGCAAAAGCTGAAAAATTTTCCGTGCAGTCTTGAATAAATTCAGGGTCTATTGCCCGTTTTCGCAACAGTAAATATGCAATTCCATTGAACAAATCTATATCCGTACCCGGCTTAATTGCTAAGTGCAAATCTGCCGCTTCAGCAGTCGGAGTCCGCCTCGGATCTACCACAATCATCTTGACATTTGGATTTTTTTTGTGATATTTTGCCAAGCGGTTGAACACAATCGGATGGCATTCCGCTGTATTGCTACCGACAATAAAAGCACAATCTGTTAATTCTAAATCGTCGTAACAGCAAGGCGGCCCGTCCGAACCAAAGCTTTGAATGTATCCCGAAACTGCTGAAGACATACACAAGCGAGAATTCGCATCAAAATTATTTGTACCCAGACAACCTTTCATGAGTTTCTGAGCAACATAATAATCTTCTGTTACGAATTGACCCGAACCGTAAACGCACAAAGCATCGGGGCCAGTGGTGCTGCGAATTGTTTGGATGCGGTTAACAATGGCATCGAAAGCTTCGTCCCAACTAGCGCGGCGGAAGGGTTGGTCGAGAGTGTCTCGCATCATCGGATAAAGTAGCCGATCGCTCCGAATGGACTCTGCTACCGTTGCTCCCTTAATACAAACCATACCCTGACTTGATGGGTGATTGCGATCGCCTCGAACTTTCCAACTTTGTTTTTTGTCGGGAACAACTTCTAGACCGCAACCTACACCGCAGTAAGGACAAAGAGTTTTTATAGTTTCCATCTGGTGATTTTAGATGCTAATTTTTGAAAGCTCATGGATAATAGGTAATTTGTCATTATAATCAGAACAAATTGTTCCCAACAATGTATCAATTATTACAAAATCACCCAAAAAATGCTTCACAGCAGCGGAAAATACCCTGATTTAAAATTAACCGCTGTCTTACTAAAACTCGCGATCGCTCTTATTTGCAGCCAGTTTATGACAGTTTATAACTCCCCTGTAAAACAGCGGGTGAATACACTAATTACCAAAAACGGAAACCAGACACTCCTGATTCGATATCCCAAATTTTGCACTTCCGCTAAAGCTGCCAGATTTATCTGTGAAATAAATTTTTAAGCTCAAATTTTGAATGCGAAAATCGACTGACTTGGTTGTTCATAGCAATCTAAGAGCCGCGCGGGGGAAGCTTTCGCCTACTTGGCTGTTTTAACTTCTAATACGCCGCTGGGGCTAAAATTTACTTGAAATTCAGCCGTTGTTCGATCGCCTGCGACGACACCTGCTGGAGTTTGCAAAACCGGCAGAGGCGTTTCTTTGACAAAATCTTTAGCTGCTTGATTTGTGGGATCGAACTGTAGGATATCGCCGTTTTGTTTCACTTTGACCCGATAAGTCAAACTTTCGGTAAATGTCGGAGTTGTCCTCCAATTTTGGTCAATTTTTGCATATAACTGGTTTGCGATCGCATCGAGTTCGGCTTTGTCAGAAATCCCCGATCCGGTGCTGTTAGTCGCAGCAATCGGCGCAGGACTCGCAACAGGCGCGGGACTCGCAGCAATCATCGGCGCAGGACTTGCAACAGGCGCAGAGCTCGCAGCAACAGGCGCAGAGCTCGCAGCAATCGGCGCAGGACTCGCAGCAACAGGCGCAGGGCTAACCGCAACAGGCGCAGGGCTGGGGGGAGAACTCACAACCGCGGCCACAGTCGGCGCTTGCAGTGCAGTTTCTCCTAGTTTCGCTTGCTTTAGCTGGCTGGAAACCGCAGACATATTGACGGCTGCTAAAGTAGCCATTGCTACCAACCACGACACTCCGAAGATAGCGCCTTTGAGCGGTGAAGCTTCTACGGGTTCAGTAGCATGAGGCATAAAAGATACCTCTGGCTTTGGCTTGTCAGCAACTGCAGGCTTTTTGCCAGCAGGTACTGGCAGGGGTATCGCGACGGTTTCTGTTTCCGATTCCGTTGCTTCATCTTCTTCGTGGTGGGCGTAGCGAGAAAACAGGAACTCCAAAGCAAAGTTCCGCAGTTCGTAATATCTGGGGTCTTCCATTACCCGAGTCCGGTTGCGGGGACGGCTGAAGGGAATGTGCATATCTTCGCCGATGGAAGCGGCGGGGCCGTTGGTCATCATCACGATGCGATCGGCTAAAAACAAAGCTTCATCAATATCGTGAGTAATCATGATGACGGTAATTTTGTGCTCGCGCCAGATTTTGAGCAATTCTTCCTGCAATTCTTCCCGCGTAATCGGGTCTAGAGCTCCGAAAGGTTCGTCCAAAATCAACAGTTTGGGGCGAGTTGCTAGAGCTCGGGCGATCGCCACCCGCTGTTTCATCCCCCCGGACAATTGGCCCGGTCTTTTATTAGCAGCTTCGGTCAGCCCCACTAATTCTAAGTTTTGTTTGACGATCGCATTGTGTTCCTCTGCGGACTTGTCAGCATAAACACTTTCAACACCGAGGTGGATGTTTTCAGTAGCAGTCAGCCAAGGTAGTAGGGAGTAGTTTTGAAACACCACCATGCGATCGGGGCCGGGTTCAGTAATCGGCGAACCTTCCAGAGCAACTTCTCCGCTGGTCGGCCCGTTGAATCCCGCAATCATGTTCAGCAAAGTTGATTTGCCGCAGCCGGAGTGACCGATCAAACAAATAAATTCGCCTTCATTAATAGTCAGGTTTACACCGTCGAGAATGACAAAAGGTTTGTCAGGTTCTTTCTGATTTTTGTAGACTTTGGATACGTTTTTTATCGTTAAAAAACCGGGTTTTCCTGTCTGAAAATTAGTAGTTTCGGGAGTTGTTAGAGTTTGCATATTTTCAGAAATTGGCTTGTGTTTTTGAGGATTAGACATGAAGCTTTTAGATTGAGAGGGATTTTGGGAGTTGTGGAAATCGGAAAATGTGGAGTCTTGTTTCCTAATTCCTTACTCCTCATTTCCTCTTCCTATTTACTGGTTATGCAGGGATTTTGATAGAACACTGACTGCCTATTTGTTCAATTAAGATTTCTTCAATGCGGAGGCCGCGCTTGATTTTGACATTCTGAAGATAGTTGATCGGGTCGTCTAGATTAAAGACAGTGCCGTCAAATAGCTCGATCGTCCGACGAACTCTCGAAATATCCGGCAAACCCAACTCGCGAACTGCTTGACCGAAGACATCGGGCCGCAACACTCGATCGACCACTTCCACCCAGTTTTTCGGGAACGGAATCAGACCCCAGCGGGCCATCTGCGCCATCACCCACACCATTTCTAGGCGGTCTGGACAATTGGTTTGGTCAACGTAGAACTGGTTGAAGTTGTAGAGCATTTCGGGTTCGGCCTCGGTGCCGCAGTTGTACGGATCGAGGAATCCAGGGCGGATGTTTTTGGAGTCTGCGCCGATGTATTGTTCTTGACAAATCAATCCCAGCACTTCTTCGCGGTTGCGGCGATCGTCGCAGTAGTCGCAGGCTTCCAAAAGCGCTTTGACGAGGGCGACGTGGGTTTGAGGATATTTCTGAGCCCAATCTTCGGTAACACCGAGAACTTTTTCGATGTGTCCGGGCAGAATGTCGAGGGAACGGGCGATGACAAAACCACTACCGTCGTTGACTGCGTGGGTGTTCCAGGGGTCGCCGGCGCAGTAGCCGTCAATGTTACCTGCTTTTAAATTCGATACCATCTGCGGGGGCGGAATCACGGTCAAGCCCACGTCGAGGTCGGGGTCGATGCCGCCGGCGGCCAGCCAGTAGCGGAACAGCAGATTGTGCATGGAGGCGGAGTGTACCGTCCCCAAGGTGTGAGCTTTGTCGGGGGTGCTGGCGATCTCCGCTTTGAAATCCTCTAATGTCCGAATACCTTGTTTGTAGAGGTGTTTGCTCAAAACAATCGAATTGCCGTTGCGAGACAGAGTGAGGGCGCTACAGACTGGCACCGGGGCTTCGCCGTCCAATCCCAACAACATGGCGATCGGCATTCCTGCGACCATTTGCGCCGCATCCAGCCGTCCTTGGGCTACGCCTTTGGCAATTGCTTTCCAGCTTGGTTCGCGCACGAGGGTAACTTCTTCTAAGCCGTGGGCTTTGAAAAATCCTTTTTCTTTGGCTACGACTAAGGGCGCGCAGTCGGTGAGGGGAATAAACCCGATGTCGAGGTTGACTTTTTCCAGGCCGTTGCGGGCGATCGCAGGTAGTTGTTGTTGGGCCCGGCGTTGTTTGACGCGCTTTTGCTGGTTGAGGAAGTAAACAATTTCGTTGCGTAGCGCGTAGTAACTCGGATGGTTGACAACTTCCATGCGCTTGCGGGGGCGGGGAATGTCCACTTCGAGGATTTGTCCGATTTGCGCTTCCGGGCCGTTGGTAAGCATGACAATGCGATCGCTCAACAACAAAGCCTCGTCAACGTCGTGAGTTACCATCACGCTGGTGACTTTGCTTTCCTGGCAAATTTTCATCAACTGGTCTTGCAAACCGCCGCGAGTTAAAGCATCAAGAGCACCAAAGGGTTCGTCTAACAGCAGCAATTTCGGGCGAATCGCGAGGGCGCGGGCGATCGCAACTCTTTGTTTCATCCCCCCAGAAATTTCCCCAGGCCGTTTTTTGGCAGCTTGTCCGAGTCCTACTAATTTAATATGGTGTTCTATGACTAATTCGCGCTCTTCTTGAGTGTTACCGCTGTAGATTTCATCCACTGCGAGGGCGATATTTTCGCGAACAGTCAGCCAAGGAAGCAGCGAATAATTTTGAAACACCACCATCCGATCCGGGCCTGGATCGCGGACTTCGCGCCCTTCTAAAGTAATCCCGCCCTGACTTGCATTGTCGAGACCGGCGATGATATTTAGGAGTGTGGATTTGCCGCAGCCAGAGTGTCCGATTAAGGAGATGAATTCTCCCTTTTGAATTTTAAGTTCGATATTTTTGAGCGCGATGTATTGCCCGCCATTGGGCAGATTAAATACGCGGTCTACGTGGTCTACTTCAACAAATATTGACATGATTTTTTTAGGTAGTTTTTACTTGGTAGGTGCTAATTATTTTAATTGGGCATTGGGTCGAAGAGCATTGGGCCGAAGAGCATTGGGCCGAAGAGCATTGGTTATTGGTTATTGGTTATTGGTTATTGGTTATTGGTTATTATAGAAGCTACTAACTACTAACTACTAATTACTAACTCCTAACTCCTAACTTCCAACTCCCAACTCCCAATTCCCAACTACTAACTACTAACTACTAACTACTAACTACTAACTACTAACTAATAACTAATAACTCATCACCCATGCCCCATGCCCCATTC
>NZ_CAWPRX010000124.1:0-7597 GCF_963890365.1 Tychonema sp. LEGE 07196
CCTCTCCCCATCTCCCTCTCCCTTTTCTATCCAATGCGTCTTGTAAAAAAAAAGAGCATCTGCTCTAATTAATTTATATTCACAAAAATACTATTTCCTAAAAATTATTGTATCCTAGAGGGTTGCGCCGAAAATCGCACTGGGAATCGCAAATATAAAGTACGCAAAAATATTTGAGTGAGTTAAACTAATTTTAGGAAAAATTTAAAGCTTTACTTGCAAGCGATCGCAAAATACCCATGCAGGAAGTTATCAACTCGTTACAGTCTTTTTTCTCTAACTCTGTTGATGCTTTCCTAGAGTGCGATCGACAGCAAAACTACCTATACATCAATCCCGTTGCTGCTGCTTGGATGGGATTGGAGCCTGCTGAAATAGTCAACAAAACTAACCAAGAATTATTGCAATTATATCCCAATAATTCTGCTCTCAAAAACATAATCTCGCAGATTGATTCCTGCCTGCAACAAGTATTTATGACAGGGGAAAAAAAGCTGGCAATTCACGAGGTGAGGGCGGCAGACGGCGGGATTAAAATTTACGAAACGGCTTACACGCCAGCGGTGGATGCCTCTAGCAACCAGATGCGGGTTTTGGGTGTCGGTAGGGATATCACCAGGCACTACCGCTGGCAGCAAGAGAAAACTCAGCAGTTGCGCCGATCGAATCATTTACTGTGGTTGAATGCAGCTAACAGTCCCCTGGCAATGGTAGGCTGGGATGAAAATTTCCGAATCGTTCAGTGGTCGAAACGCGCCCAAGAAATCTTTGGCTGGACATCGGATGATATGATGGGCAAGCATTTCGGCGATTTGGATTTGGTTTGCGAAGAAGAAAGAGAGGCTGTAAGCGCGATCGAACTTGAACTGGCCTCCGGTAAGGGCAATACTTCAATTAATCAAAATAAAACTAAAAGCGGACAAGTTATTTGGTGTCGCTGGTTCAACTCAATTATTCGCAGCGGCGACTCTTTTACCGTACTTTCTTTGGTGGAAGACATCACAGATCGCAAACGATTGGAAGCAGAAAAAGCCCAAGCTTCTCGCCTCACAGCAATGGTAGCCGATGTTGGTATTGCCCTCACCAAACACCCTCAAGATATCCTGCTTCCCTGCTGCGACGCAATGGTGCGAAATATTGATGTCGCTTCCGCTGAAATTTGGACTTTAAACTCTCAATCCAATATTTGGGAGTTGCAAGCAGCTTCGGGAATCTACAGCCGCACAGACGATCGGGCTAGCTTTATTGCAAGTAAGGTTAACTCGATCGCCCAACAGCAAAAACCGCAATTTGACTGCGGATTTGAACTGAAGAATTTTGGACTTCCAGAAGAAACATCCGAAGTTACAGAGTTATTCAGTTCCGAATTAGCAATTATCAACAGCCGCCAAAATCCGGCAAATTGCCAAATTCCCCAGCAAATTCTGACCTTCGCGGGCTACCCCTTAATAGTCGAAGAAAGGCTGGTGGGAGTCATGGTAATTATCAGCTTCAAGCCGCTGACAGCACCTTTTCAGGAAACTTTAGCATCGGTGGCCGATGTCATAGCTTTAGGCATCGAACGCAAGCGCGCAGAAGCTGAATTAAAATCCGCTAAAGGGTTCCTCAATTCCGTAGTAGAAAATCTGCCCGTGGGAGTTTTTGCTAAAGATGCTTCTTCGCTGAAATTTGTGCTGTGGAATAAGGCCGGGGAAGCGATCGCAGGTGTTACCTCTCAAGAGGCGATCGGCAAAAATGACTACGATATTTATCCCAAAGAACAAGCTGATGTTTTCACCGCTCAAGATAGGGAAATATTGACAGCTCATCGCAACCAATCTACGGTTAAAGAAATAGCCGAAGAGCCGATCCAAACTCGCCACAAAGGTATGAGAATACTGCACACCCGCAAAGTGCCAATTCTCGACGCTCAGGGGCATCCTCAGTACGTGTTGGGTATTACAGAAGATATTACCGAACGCAGGCAGGTAGACGAAAGCGTGCGCCTCTACGACCAAATAGTGGAGAATATGCAGATTGGTTTGTACGTCTACCATTTGGAAGATATAGACGATGATAGTACGTTAAGGGCGATCGCCTCGAATCCCGCTGCTACGCGGTTTACCGGGCTAGAAATGGCCGATGTTTTGGGCATGACAATTGACGAGATTTTTCCTCATTTGCGATCGAAAAATATTCCCCAAGCATTTGCTTCGGTAATTATCGGCCAAAAAGCCGTAGAAGTTGAAGATATTGACTGCGATGAATCCGGCAAAATAACTCGCGCTTTTTCTATTAAAGCTTTTCCATTACCTAACAACTGCGTCGGCGTTGCTTTTGAAAATATTACAACTCGCAAGTGCCTCGAATTTGAACTACAAATAGCTTTAACGCAAACTGAACGTTCCGAAGAACTGCTTCGCACAGTAATAGACACAACCAGCGACTGGATTTTTGCCAAAAATAAAGAATTTCGCTATATCTTAGCCAACAAAAGTTTAGCTAAAGCTATCGGTAAAACAGTCGAAGAAATTATTGGAAAATCCGATTTAGATTTAGGATTTTCAGAAGAGCTAGTATTTGGGAATCCCGCACAAAATATCCGAGGATTCCGCACAGAGGACGCTGCTGCACTAGCTGGTGAAATCATCCACAATCTCTGCGATGCGGCAACTGTTGCTGATGGTTCAGTACATATTTTAGACACCCAAAAGGTTCCTCTACGCGACGCAGAAGGTAATATATTTGCAGTTCTAGGTTTTACTCACGACATTACAGAACGCCATGAATCGGAAGCAGCTTTGCGTAGAAGTGAATCAAGGTTTCGCTCTTTAGTAGCTAATATTCCCGGAGTGGTTTATCGCTGGGAATGCGATTTTTCTACAAGTTTTATTAGCGACGCCGTTTACTTGCTGGCGGGCTACCCGGCTGCAGATTTTCTTTTGCCTTTGGAGATGGGAAGCCGGACTTTTGCTAGCATTATTTACCCGGAAGATTTAGCAAAAGTAGAAGCAACAATTCGGGAATCAATAGAAAGCAAACAGTCTTATAATTTGGAATACCGCTTGTTAGCAGCAGATGGCACGGTTAAATGGGTGTGGGATAAAGGTTCTCCCGTGTTCGACGCAGATGGGAGCGTTTTCTTTTTGGACGGGGTGATTTTGGATATTAGCGATCGCTATTACGCCCAAGAAGCATTGCGCCAAAAAACTTCCGAGTTAGAAGCTGTTTTTCTGGCCCTGCCCGATTTGTATTTCCGCCTCAATACTGACGGCATTATTTTGGATTACTTATCAGGAAATTCAGCGGATTTGTACCTAAATTCTGAGTATTTTATGGGCAAACGAATGGCAGATATATTACCTGCAAGCGTCGCCAGCCAGTTCAATCTGGCAATGTTTCAAATTTCCGAAAACGGAACACCGGTTGATCTAGAGTATTCCCTACCCATGCCGGCAGGAGAAGAAACTTATGAAGCTAGATTGCTACCTCTTAACTCTAATCAGGCGATCGTTATTGCCCGCAATATTACTAAGCGCAAACAAGCCGAATCTCAATTAAAAGATAAAAATGCCCAATTAGAGCAAACATTGAAACAATTAGGAAAAACTCAAGCTCAACTAATTCATGCGGAAAAAATGTCTAGTTTGGGACAGCTAGTCGCGGGAATTGCTCACGAAATTAATAATCCTGTCAGTTTTATTTACGGCAATATTATTCACGCGAGCCTGTATGCGAATAATTTGCTACAATTGTGTGCTTTGTATCAAAAACATTACCCGGAACCTGTTGCTGCGATCGCGAACTTTGCTGAAGAAATAGAAATTGAATTTATGAAAGAGGATTTTCCGCACCTGCTGACTTCTATTCAAACTGGAGCCGATCGCATTCGTGAAATTGTTCTGTCTTTACGCAACTTTGCCCGCCTGGAAGAATCCGATATTAAGCGTGTTGATATTCACGAAGGAATTGACAGCGCGCTATTAATTTTGCAACACAAATTTAAAGAAAATGGTAGAAATCGCCCGATTGAAATAATTAAAGAATATGGGACGCTGCCACAAGTAGAATGCTACGCCGGACAGCTAAATCAAGTGTTTATGAATATATTAAGTAATGCCATTGATGCTTTGGCAAGTGTGAGAAATAGAAAGTGGGAATTGCCTAGTCCAACGGATGCCCAACGGCAAAATTCTACGAGTTTACCTTTGGGTTGTGACGCATTACCTTCGATTCGGATTCGCACGGAGGTTTTGGAGAACAATTGGGTGGCGATCGCCATTTCAGATAACGGCGCGGGAATGGCAGAGTCTGTAAAATCTCGGATATTTGACCCGTTTTTTACGAATAAACCAGTAGGTAAAGGTACTGGTTTGGGATTGTCTATCTCTTATCAGATTGTGGTGGAAAGACACAGGGGCGCGCTGCGCTGCATTTCGGTGCCTGGTGAGGGAACTGAATTTGCGATCGAGATTCCCATGCGGCAAAGGTAATTAGTTATTGGTTATTGGTTATTGGTTATTGGTTGTTGGTTGTTGGTTGTTGGTTATTGGTTGTTGGTTATTTGTTATACCAATTATCAAAAAGAATGCAACAGTATTCTTGTTCCCCCCGCAATGCAGCGGGGGGGCTAGGGGGGTCGAAGAGTGTTGCACAATTTTAGAGAAATGGTATTATTTATTGTTGGTTGGTTATTTGTTGTTGTTATTTGTTATTGATTGTTGGTTGGTTATTGATAGTTATACGTAAAAAGTGATAACCTAATTAAAGATACTCAAAGTTGGGAATATTCACATGGCATACAAAGGCATAAAAAATATTTCGAGTGTATTTCAAAAACCCATTAAAGATGATGATGATGATGATGATTCCTACGTTGATTATTTTTATGACCATCCGGGGGCGCTGCCGGGAACTCTAGACTTAGAACCGGATGCGCCACCTCCAGACATTGTATTAATTGACTATTGCGAAACCAAAGCTACTCGCCCTAAAAAATTGTTAAATCCTCAAGAAGCTGCTGCCTATTTAGATACAAAATCTGTTTCCTGGGTTGATATGTTGGGATTGGGCAACAAAGAAACTTGGCGACAAATGAGCGATGTTTTTAATTTGCACGTAATGGCTCAGGAAGATGTAGTAAATATTCCCCAACGCCCGAAAGTTGTAGACTATGAAGAACATCTTTTAATTATTGCCTGGATGGTGATGATTAAGCCTAATTCAGATAATTTTCATAAAGAACAAGTTAGTTTGATTTTGGGCAAACATTACCTGCTAAGTGTTCAGGAAGAACCGGACTATGATTGTTTCGATCCGGTGCGCGAGCGAATTCGCAAAGGACAAGGAGCTATTCGCAAGCACGGAGCAGATTATCTTGCTTATACTCTGTTGGATTCGATTATAGATGGATTTTTCCCTATATTAGAACTTTACGGAGAGCGGATTGAAGAATTAGAGGATGAAGTGGTGGTGAACCCCAATCGCAAAACGCTGGAAAAAATCTATAAAATTCGGCGAGAATTGCTGACGCTGCGCCGCGCCATTTGGCCGCAGCGAGATGCAATTAATGTTTTGATTAGAGATAGCAGCGATTTGATTACTCCAGAGGTGCGAATTTACCTGCGCGACTGTTACGATCACACGGTGCAGGTGATGGATATGGTGGAAACCTATCGAGAGTTATCGTCTGGTTTGATGGATGTTTATCTGTCTTCGGTTGGCAATAAAATGAATGAAATCATGAAATTGCTAACGGTGATTTCGAGTATTTTTATTCCGTTAACTTTTGTGGCGGGAGTATACGGCATGAATTTCAATACAGAAAAATCGCCTTTGAATATGCCGGAACTGAACTGGTATTTTGGCTATCCGCTTTGTTGGGCGTTGATGGTGGCGATCGCGTCTAGTTTAGTTTACTTCTTTTGGCGGCGCGGCTGGTTTGAGAACTTTTCTACTATTAAAGATGACTGAAATCTAAAATCCTCAATTGATTGACGAACGATCGCGTACAATAAGTCTGGGGAAAAAAGTAGGCGCAGGCGGTTGCGGATTGGCGAAAGCTGGTCTGAGGAAAGTCCGGGCTCCCGAAAAACCAAACTTGCTGGGTAACGCCCAGTGCGAGCGATCGTGAGGATAGTGCCACAGAAAGATACCGCCCCCCGATTGGAGATTGGAGATTGCATCAAAAATCGAGTATCGAAAATTGCAAAATGTTAGGGGGTAAGGGTGCAAAGGTGCGGTAAGAGCGCACCAGCAGCATCGAGAGGTGCTGGCTAGGTAAACCCCGGTTGGGAGCAAGGTCGGAGGGACTACGGTTGGTTTTTTACCAGTTCCGTTTTTTGGTACCGCTTGAGGCGTTTGGTAACAAGCGTCCCAGATAGATAACTGCCCTCAAAAACTGCTTGCAGTTGAGAGAACAGAACCCGGCTTATGTCCGACTTTTTCCCCTCCAAAAATCCCAGAGTGGGAGAGTAGGAGAATTTTTATATATTATTTTAGAATCAATTGAGATATAGCAATTCTCAAGCGTTATGAGGTATGCGGGCTGCTTCCTGTGCCCGCGAGGCTGATGCGCGACAGATAGCCTCATGTTACCGAGAGTCGGCTATAGATTTCCAATTCCCAATTCCCAATGCCCTGCGCGGGCCAATTCCCAATGCCCAATTCGCTATGAATATGCTTTATCCTGGTCGCCAAAAGCAACTTGAAACATTAATTGAAAAGTTGGGACTGTCGAAGGATGCTTCGATCAAATGGCATCTCGTCGATTTAGCTTTGACTCATGCGAGTGCGTCTGCTAAGGCAAATTACGAGCAGCTAGAGTTTGTCGGTGATGCTGTGGTGCGGCTGGCTGCGTCTGAATTGTTGTTTGAGATTTATCCTGACTGTACGGTGGGGGAATTTGCGGCTATTCGATCGATCTTGGTGAGCGATCGCATTTTGGCTACAATCGCTGAAAGTTACGGGTTCGATCGCTATTTAATTGTTTCCAGCAGCGCCGCCGCCGACAAAACAGGTGCTGTTCCCAGACTGGCCGATTCTTTGGAAGCCTTACTCGCCGCGCTTTATTTGAGCGCCCAGACGTTAGAATTAATTCGCCCTTGGTTAGACGGTCACTTTCAACGCCTAGCGGCGGAAATTCGCAGCGATCCGGCCAGACAAAATTACAAAGCTGCTCTTCAAGAGTTGACTCAAGGCAAATATAAAACTTTACCCAAGTATACCGTGGAAGAAACCGGAACTGTCCAGGGCGGCGAGGATCGTTTTACGGCAAAAGTTAGCATTCAGGGAGAGTTGGTAGCAGAGGGAAAAGGTCGATCGATCAAAGCAGCCGAACAAGCTGCGGCTCGCTCCGCTTTCAATAAATTAGTCAGTGGTTAGTTGTTAGTTATTGGTTGTTAGTTATTGGTTGTTAGTGGTTAGTTGTTAGTTATTGGTTATTAGTTGTCACTTGTTAGTTGTTAGTTGTTAGTTGTCATACCAAATCAGGGTTTTGGATACCTTTTATGAACCAGTCGGCCTTCTGCCGACTTTGTTTGTATAGACGCGGTTTCAACCGCCGAATCATCAAGGGGTATGTTATACCAATTTCATAAAGTAGCGCTAGATATTACCC